>JAQQAK010000101.1 GCA_028527945.1 Spirochaetaceae bacterium | reverse complement strand
CTTTAGAAACAATGGTTGATGAGCGTACGCAGCAATTATCTATAGAAAACGAGAAGGCAAAGCAGTCTGATATGCTTAAGACTGTATTTCTTGGAAACATTTCTCATGAAATTAGAAATCCTGTAAACGCGATTATTGGTTTTTCTGAATTGATAAAAAATAATGCGGTTCCACCGGAACTTATTGGCTCATATCTTGATTTAATAATAAACAGTGGTAAGTCTCTTCTTGATATTGTTAATAATATTATTGATGTGTCCAGACTTGAAACAGGAACTTGCGAAATAGTAAAAGAAGAGTTTGAGCTTTATGTTTTAATAGAAGACTCTTTAGCGTCTGTAAAAGATAATTCCAAGGTTTTAAAAAAAAGAGTTGAACTTATACATGAAGTTGATTCTTCAAAAGAAATTACCCTTAATTCAGACAAGACAAAAATTCAACAGATTATTACAAATCTTTTAAATAATGCTGTTAAATATACGACTGAAGGGAGTGTTTATGTTGGTTACTATTTTGCTGGTGAAAATATAAATATTTTTGTTAAAGATACCGGCTCCGGAATTGCTCCTGAAGAGCTGGATTGTATTTTTGAGCGCTTTGGTAAAGTTGAGCCGCGTCCTTATTCTTCCGGGGGCGGGCTTGGTATAGGTTTGACAATTGCAAGGGGATATGCTGAAATGCTCGGAGGAGAATTGTTGGTAGAATCAAGATTGAATGAAGGCTCAATTTTTACTTTTTCAATACCTTTTAAGGCAATTAGTAATAATTAAATCTTAGAGATTCTACTTTCAAAGTACTAATATGCAAAACAAACAATATATAGCTCCCTTTTTTATGATTATTTCATCTCTCTGTTTTGCTTTTATGAGTGCTTCTGTTAAGCAGGCCGGGAGTCTTTCGTTTATACAAAAAGTTCTTTTTAGAAATATGGTTATGGTGATTGCTGTACTTCCTGTATTGTTAAAAAAATCAGTTAAGGCCGGAAATCAGGTTCTAATTGGGAAGCCGGAAAATCGTCCCAAACTGGTAATGCGATCTCTATTTGGTTTTTTCGGAGTTTTATGCTACTTTGTTTCAATTGAGCGTCTTAATCTTGGTGATTCAGCAATGCTCAACAAAATGTCATCTTTTTTTGTTATAATTTTATCCGCAATATTTATTGGAGATAAAATTAAGTTCTATCATATTCCGGCCTTAATTGCCGCTTTTGCCGGAACATTACTCATAATAAAACCAGGCTTTGATGTTTCTCCTCTTCCTGCGGTTATAGGTTTAACTGGAGCTCTGCTTGCTGCCGGAGCTTATACTTCTATAGCGTCTCTAAAGGGACAGGAAGATTCTTTGACTATAATTTTATGGTTTTCAGTAATTTCTACTGTAATAAGTCTTGTCCCTGCAATAATTATGTGGCAGCAGCCCACAGGGCTTGAGTTTATTGCTTTAATTGGCACTGGCGTCTTTGCGGCAGGGGGGCAGTACTTTCTTACAAAAGCTTACTCATATGGTAAGGCCGGAGAAATTTCAATTTATAATTACACTCAGGTCTTCTTTTCTGTTTTAATAAGTTTTATTGTCTGGAACGATATTCCTGACGCTCTTTCTATAACCGGCTCTATTTTAATAATAGCCGCAGCTGTAGGCTTATATCTTAAAGGACGAAAAACTTCTTAATTTAAGGAAGTAAAGGAAAGTTATTGTTGAACGTTTTAAACATTACTTGCAGGCAAGGTTGTTGATTACAAAAATTAAAAAAACAATTATACTAATCCCATTGCGTGCTTTGCATCGTTATGGAGATATATGAATGAAATTAAATAAAAGCCTGATTCTTTTAATAATAACTTTTTTTATATTTATAAGCTGTAGTGGAGAGAACGAAGCTTCAGACACTAAGGATGTTTCAAAAAAAGAAGCTGATAGCACTGAAGTCCAGACAGAGTCTCTTCAAGAAGAGTCTCTTCAAGAAGAGGCTCTTCAGAAAGAGACTTCTCAGGTAGAAGCTGAATTACCAAAAACTTATGTTGGTCAAATTTTTGATTGTCTTGATGAAGATGGTATTGTAAATGTTTATTCTGAAAAGGATTCTGATTCAGAGGTCATACAGGTCTATGATAGTAATCCGCAGGTTGAGCTTCTGGAAACCCTTCCTTTTGGATGGTTTAAAATACGTATGGATGATGGCCGTGAAGGTTATGTAGATGCCAGAAATATTAAAACAGACGAAATTCCTCCTCACGAATATGGAATCGATCGAGACGGCTATGTACTTGTATTTACTCATAAAGATCAACATTTAAGTATTTATCATGACGGAAAGTTTATACTATCTTCTATTGCGTCCAGCGGTTTACCTGATTTATTTACTCCGAGAGGGATTTTTCAGATAGAACCAAACCGCCGCGGACCATGGTTCTTTGTAAAACAATATGGTGTCGGAATTAAATATTGGGTCGGATTTAAGGGCGTATGGCTTTTTCATTCTATTCCATTTGATGAGAATGAAAACATTATAAAGGAAGAAGAAGCCAAGCTGGGAGAACCCGCCAGTCATGGTTGTATACGTCTTCCGGTAGAAGTTGCTGAATATATCTACAATAATGTACCGGAAGGTTCTCTTGTTTTAATTTATTAGCACTTCCATTTTAATGAGGCTCAATGCTACAATATTTATGTGTTATGAGCCTCTTATAAATAATAAATAATGGTGGTAGTAAATGAAATTTAAACGGATTAAAAACTCATGGTTTATTGCCAATAAACACTATTTAATTCCTGTATTTTTATTTTTTACCATTATAAATTTTGCTGTTGGGCTTTTTTTTGCTGTTGTGGCTTTTTCTATCTGGGGAGTAAATAAGCTTAGAGCCCGCCTTCCTATAGATCCGGGTATAGAAGGAAAGTCTGAAACAATTATCTATAAAACCATAGGAACAACGACATTAAAAATGGATTTATGGAGACCGCCTGACAACAGCCCCGGAACTGCTACTGTGGTGTTTGCTCATGGTGGAGGCTGGGTAAGCGGAAAAAGAACTCAGCCCAATATTGTTTCATGGAGTCGTTTTCTTTCAAGTCGTGGATTTTCAGTTGCCTCAGTAGATTACCGCTTTGCTTATATGAATAATATGGCTGAAATAATCGAAGACTACTCAGACAGTGTTAATTTTATTCAGAATAATGCTGAAAGACTAGGAGTAAACTCAAAAATAATACTTATGGGACTATCTGCCGGAGGGCATCTTGCTCTTTGTCATGCTGCATTTAATACTTGCATGTCGGATGAAGAATCTGAAAGCGCTCTTTCTCAGAATTTAATGAAGGGTGTTTGCGGTGTTGTTGCATACTATGCGCCAACAGATCTTATAGATTTGTTTTCTTCAGAAGACAAATCTTTTTTTGCCCGTTTTGGCGCAGGCTCTGCTATGAAAACTCTACCTCGGTTTGATGAAGATGTTTATGAAAAATATTCACCAATAAATAGTTTTAGTAAAAAAATGCCTCCAGTTATGGCTGTTCATGGCCATAAAGATGAAGTCGTTCCGTTTCATTCCTCTGTAAAAACAATTAAACGGTTAAAGGCTTTAAATGTGCCCTGCCGTTTTCTTATTCATAAAAATGGTTCTCATGGGTTTGAAACTAAAATGAAAGATTATCGTACTACACTGATTCTTGAAGAAACTGTACGATTTATGCGTAAAATTGCAGAGAAATAATCAAGATGCAATTTTTTTTTATTAGCATATCTCAAGCTCCAGCGGTTTGATTAGCTCTTTAATTTCTTCGAGTCTTGGAAGTTTTCTTCCGGGGGTAATGTCTAATTTTTCAGCCATAGCAAGAGGCGTGAGCTCTACAAAAAGAGAATCTGCACCATGTTTAATTGCCGCAATATTTCCAGCCGGATCAGAAAAGCCCAAAGTTGAGCCTTGGGTTGGCTGCCCAGCAGTAATGCGAACCTTAGGCAGAAGAAGTCTCAAAATAGAAATTGTTCTAAGAGTCAAATCAACGCTTCCCATAGGAGTTGTCTCTCCCATAGGTGTTTCTGGCGCTGGCAAAAAAGGAACCACTGGAGCCCAATCAATTTCAAGTTTGACCATAAGCCTTATATCTTTTGCCAAATCTGAGATAGTTTGCCCTTTGAGTCCAATAATATTGCCGGAACCCAGCATCAAGCCTGCTTTTTTTACTCCTTCAATAGATTTTAGTCTTTCTTTTAGGCTTATATCTGGTTTAGCTTCACTGAAAATTTTTTCATTACTGCTCTCAAACTTTAAAGTATAAAAGTCTAACCCGGCTTCTTTTAGTTCTTTATACTGAGAATCTTCAAAAATGCCTGCCGCAAGGTTTACTTCGAGTTCTGCTGCTTTAGCATTCTCAATGAGTTTTAAATAATCATCAAATTTATAAACATTATTTTCACCTGAGACATAAAAAATTCTCTTAACTCCCTGCGTAGCCAGTTGGTTGGTAATTGCTGTTACTTTTTCAAATTCCAGCGTATATCTTGGTATCTTACGCCCTCGCCTAAGTCCGCAATAAGTACAATTATTTCTGCACATATTAGAAAGTCCCAGAAGCCCGTTAACATAAATATGGTTTCTCTGTTCTTTGAAAACTTTTTGGGCAGGCTCCCCAAATTCTGATTCAAACTGTAATTTGTCTATTTTAAGAATATTATTAAGCGAATTAAGAGTTTTATCTGTAAAGTTGTTCATGGCGTAATTATAACTATTATAAGGAGGGGCGTCTAATGACTCTGATAGAGATTTCTGGATTAAGGGGAGGTGATTTCGTCATAATAATATTATTATAAAAGATGACGATTTGAGATTTATAGAGAGAATGCTTTCACTTTCAGAATCACCATGGAAAAAGGAAAAAAGAATATATGATAGTGAAATTAAAATGGAACTTATTACTGATACCGATAAATCATATATTCTAATTCGTTTTTTTGATTTTAGTTCTTCAGAAATAAATTATGCTTTTACGAATAAGTATGGTGAGATTTCTTTTTGGTACAATGATAAAGATAATTGGTTTTATAATTATTTACATGAATATGTTAAATGAATTTACAAGAAGAAACCTGAAAGATTTATGAGCTTTAGTCCTTTTGAAGAAGTAGCAAAAAGTAGTGTTACCAGTACTGTGACTCAATTCGCAGCTAATCAAAATATTAATTGGGGATTAGTTTCTGCATATGGAGGATTAAGTTTAGGTTCAAGCATTTTAGCCGCATTTGGTTTTAATTTTTCTGGGAATTATGTAGCTCCAGTTGTTGGGAGTATTACATTAGAGGCTGAAGCTGGTAAGTGAAATGATAAAAATAATAACTGCTTTTATCATAATTATTATAATTGAATCTTTTACAGTTTGGGCTGTTATAGGCTCCTTCTCTAAAGGTGGAACCTATACTACTTTGTTTTTTGCATTTTTGGGATTATATGGTCTTGTAATATTTATAAAAGTCTTTAAAAAGATTTTGAAAGATAGGAAAACTGATAAATAGAATTAGTTTTGATAATTCTATCCTTCCGCCGGGATAGTCGTTGGAGCAGTCTAAGACTGGATGAACAGTTTTAGTATTGACCTGACAGTTGGCTAAAAAAAGGTGGCCAAAAGACCTCAGAAAGATATAATGATTTTACGAAAAATTTATATCAGGATGAACGAATGGGGATTTCCTATGAGTTGAAGCGACTGGTGGGGCAAGTGTTTTATTATCAAAAGTTGATGTT
>JAQQAK010000100.1 GCA_028527945.1 Spirochaetaceae bacterium | reverse complement strand
TGGAATCTTATCAAATGATACTAATTAAATGAAAATATATATGAAAAAAAATATATTGTCCAACTCTTATTTATAAGTTATATTAATAAAATGATGAAGAAAAATTTTTTTGTAATTTTAGTTGTTTTGCTTTTTATGGGGTGTTTTACTGTTTTAGGGTTTGGTCAAAAAGAGTCTGAATCTAATACAGATTCAGCAGGAAATAGTTCAAAGGCAGACGTAACATATCCTCCTAAGGGTTGGGTAACAGATATTAGAGAAGCATATAGAATTGCTCAGAAAGAAAATAAGATGATCTTTGTAGACTTTACAGGTTCAGACTGGTGTGTTTGGTGTAAACGTCTTGATGCTGAAGTTTTTAGTGAATCTGAGTTTAAGGAGTATGCTGAAAAAAATCTTGTTCTTTTATTTGTTGATTCTCCAAGTGGTATAGAGCTTTCTTCTGAACAAATCAGGCATAACCAGTTGCTTGCTCAGATTTTGGGTGTAAAGGGATATCCTACTATATGGCTTTTTGGCAGTGATTTAAGTCCTCTTTTATCTACCGGATATCAAAGAGGAGGGGCGGCTGAGTATATCAGACATTTAGAAGAAGACAGACCTTCTATCAGCAAAGAACAGTCAGATGACTTTAAAGCTTCTTTTAAGAAAGCTATAGAAGATAATCTTGGAAAGTTGGAATAAGCCGGAATCCCGGCTTATTGAGCGAACCAATCGTAAATTATATTATATATTTCAAGGCGGTTAATTTCATTAAGATTTTCATGTCGGCCGCCTTCATTAAAAATCAATTCTGCTTTTTCATGTCCTGTGTTTAAATATTTGTTATATACTCCGGTAATAAGCTTTTTGTTTCCACCAACAGGGTCTTCTGATCCTGATAAAAACAGTATTGGTAAATCTTTTGGTGTTTTTTCAAGATGCTCGTCTTGGATAAGGTATTTTATTCCTGACGCAAAATCGATATAGAATTGAATTGTCGCAACAAAGCCGCAAAAGGTATCTGCTGTATATTCTTCAACCTTTGCCTCATCACGGCTAAGCCATTCAAAGCCTGTCTTGCCAGGTTTGAATTGATTGTTCATACTAGAAAAGGCTAATTTATCAAGCATCTTAGCTGTAGCATGACCACCAATAAATGTTTTCTGAATGTGTGCGACAAGATTTAAAGCGAAATGCTGTGCTTTTGAGAAGTCTCCACTTCCAGATAGAATTACTTTGTCAATTCCTTCTGGATATTCCGCAATCAATTTTCTGCTTAAGAAAGATCCCATGCTATGTGAAAATAAATAAAAGGGAAGGTCTTTGTAATCTTCTCTAAGTTTTTTACCTAGGTTAACATTATCAGTAACAACCTTGTTCCATCCGTCTTCATCTGCAAAATAACCTACGTTATTTAAGTTGCCGGCAGTTTTTCCATGCCCACGGTGGTCTTCTCCTGCGACAATGAATCCTTTTGTGTTTAGAAATAGCGCAAAATCGTTATAACGTTCAATATGTTCTGCCATTCCATGTACTATCTGAACAATAGCTTTGGGCTTTTCGATTTTCCATATTGCCGCGTATATTTTTACATTATCATCAGCTATAAAGCTGTAGTCTTCCATATTAGTCCTCCTCAGGATATGATTTAATCAATTTCTCCGAAGAGTATTATAGCAACATTTTTAGTATCTGTGCCAAAAAAATTAAAATATGGAGGCTCTTTCAAAACTGACCGGTTTTTGAAAGAGCTTCGATTACCAAAATTTATTATCGCGTACGGTTTTTCCAAGTCTTTTCATATCTTCAGGAAAAACTTCACCAATATTTCCAATTCTGAATGTTTCTATATCTGTAAGTTTACCGGGATAGATTACAAAACCTGAATTTTTTAACACCTGGTAAAATTTATTAAAATTGAATTTTTCTGACTCTGGGCTGAGAAAGGTCGTAATAAAAGGAGAACGATGTTCTTGTTCTATATATGCGGGAAAGCCCGCGACATACATTTCGTTGATAAGTGTGTCTCTGTTATTGCTATAACGTTTAAAGCGTGCATTTATACCACCTTCTTCTTTTAATTCCATCAAAGCTTGATGAAAGGCTCGTACAGTATGAGTTGGGGACGTAAAACGCCACTTTCCATTATGATCTTCCATTGTTTTCCATTGATCATAAAGATCAAGAGAGTAGGAGCGTGCAATTCCTTCACATGATTCCAGTAAGTTTTTCTTTATTATTGTAAATCCAAATCCAGGAACACCCTGAATACATTTGTTAGCACTGCTTACAATGACATCAATATCAAGTTCTGCCAAATCAACAGGTATGCCACCAAAGCTGCTCATCATATCAACAAAAAAGATCCTTCCAGATTCTTTTACTATAGAAGCTATTTTTTCTATGGGGTTTAATATTCCTGTTGTTGTTTCGCAATGAACTACTGCGACATGAGTTATTTCAGTATCAGCTTCCAGCGTCTTCTTTATAGTTTCTGGATCTGTTATTTTATTTTCTGAAAAATATAGAGCCGTATTTTTTATACCAAGCCTGTTAAGTATTGTCACAATGCGTTTGCCGTATGCTCCATTTATTGCTACAAGGACTTTTCCTTCATTTGGAACAATACTTCCAAGTGTTGCTTCGATTGAATAGGTTCCGCTTCCCTGTAATAATACAGAAGTATAGTTTTCATAATTTTGGGCTGAGAATTCAAGAAGCTGTTTTCTTATCTCCTGAACAATATTATTATAGTCTTCATCCCATGTACACCAATCTCTAAGCATTGAAGCTCTGACGGTTTTGCTTGTAGAAAGAGGGCCTGGTGTAAGAAGCAGATATGGTTCTTCCGGTATTTCGTTAATAAGGTTGCTCATTTATTACTATCCTTAAACTTAGGCTCTTTTACCAAGTTCTATTTGTATATCTATTATTTCCATGATTTCAGGAAGTTCTGTTATGTCCTTTATTACATAATGAGCTCCCGCTTCCATAAAAACTTTTTTACACTCAGAATAGCGTTTGTGGTAGTCGGTAGGACTAAGGGCTTTTGTTTCTTCTTCTGAAATGGCCCATACACTGCTTCCTTCAATGATTGCAACAGTCCAGACTCCGGCAGAAAGCCCCTCAGCTATATCAGCCTTTGTATCTCCGACTTTTACAATATGATTCAAATTAGGTACATTAAGTGTTATTGCGTTTGACCAAACCATATAGGGATAAGGTCGTCCTGCCGGAACATCTGTAGAATTTACGATATTGTCAGGTTTGTATCCTTGCGCTTCTGCTCCTGGGGCAACAATTTTCATCATTTCGCCAGTGTAGCCTGTAGTTGAGCCAATTTTTATACCTTTTGCTTTGAGTTTTTCTATTGTTTTAATAGCCCCAGGAATAGGAGTACAGTAATCTGCCAGAGTTGAGTTAATACTGCTTTCAAAATTAGAATACAACTCATCAATATCTTTTTCTGAAGCATAATTTCCATGTTCCTGCTGCCAAAGCTGCTTAACTCTTTCCATATCTAAAATTGCAGCTACATGATCTCTCTTTTTCATACCCATTGGAGCTCTTGCTTCATCAAGGTTTATTTCTATATTTTTGCTTTTAAAAGCTGATACGAATGCACCCAACGGAGCCACGCACCCATAATCTATTGTTGTTCCAGCCCAGTCAAAAACTGCCAACTCTATATTCTTCATTTTTATCTCCAAAAGTAAGTGATATTTATTTATAGTAAGTGTCAGAAAAATATGCAATAACAGTTGTCTTGAAAATATTTAAATAACTTGTGTATAATGAATTATTAAAAGAAGTGTGTTTTAAGTGTCGTAAAATGTCGACTAAAAAGGAGCTGGTAATAATGGGAATTACTGAAAACGAATTGATGAATGCTGGTTTATCTGGAAAACAAGCTACTGTATATCTTGCTCTTCTTAATACAGGAAAGGCAAGCGCTACACAACTTGCAAGAGAAACAGGAATAAAGCGCACAAGTATTTATGATATAACAGCAGAACTTTTGCAGCGTGGAATTATTGCTGTAAATAATAAGGATGCTCGCGGCAGATATTTTTATGCTCTTGATCCTGAAAATCTGAAAGAAAAGCCCCGAGAGACCCTTAATGTTATTGATAAGATATTGCCCGACCTTATTTCAATTTATGAATCTTCTCCTGAAAAACCAGGAGTCAGATTCTTTGAAGGTGCGGCAGGTTTAAAAAAGATTCATGAAGAATTGTTGGAAGTAAAATCAGGCGAATATTTTTATTTTGATGTTGGTATTAAGATGATTGATCTTTTAGGGGCAGACTATCTCAAGAATTTTGTAAAACGAAGAGTGGAACGTGGAATTTGGTCAAATTCTATAAGACTGAAAGATGCTGAGGTTGATGTTGATTTTCTTAAGGGGGGTGAAGATAATCTTCGAAATGTTCGTTTTTTTCCTGAATTAAGCCGAACTGATTTTATTAGTATGTACATTTATGACAACAAGCTAGGAATTGCCTCATCCAGAAAAGAGGGGTATGGCATAATTATAAAAAGCGATGAGCTGGCCTCTTCAATGAAAATTATATGGGATATGGTTTGGAAGTTAGCTGAAAGTAATTAAAAAAACGTATTTATTTTGTTCTCATTTATTTATAAAACACGATTAAAAAATCATTATGACAAGATTTCTCTATGTTTTATCTGTGAATATTTAAATTTTAAATGAATCTCTATTTTTTGTTGATATCAAAATTGTATTTCCTATAATTAAGTATCAAATATATCAAAAGAGGCAATTTATGAGCAATATGGAGGATTATTTTACCATTATAAAAAATCTTTATGGCTCAATTGTCTAAATTGCAAGTTTGCAAATATTGAAAAAAGTATTGTTATATAGAGGAGACTTGTTTATGAAATTGAGTCAAAAACTGTCACTGGTTCAAGGTGTCATTATTTTTTTAGTTATCACTTTATTAAGTGCCGTCAGTATTATTCGCCAGAATACAGAAGAAAAAGACCGTTTAGCAAAAGAAGCCGCTAACGCAGCCAATAGAGCCGCTAACAGTATAGCTATGCCATTTTATAGTTTTGATATGGATGTTGTTAATAAATTGATGGAAACTGAACTTGCTTCTACTGATATGTTTGCAATATATATAGAAGAAACTAATGGTGAAATTATAGGAAAGCTAAAGACGTCAAAGACTGAAGAAATTGTGGCATTTGCGCAAAAAACTGATATTGAGAAATTAGCTAATAATATATTTGTAGAAACCACTTCCGAGATTGTATATTTTGATGAAGTTATGGGAACCGTTCATATTCTCTGCTGGGACAAACAGCTTAACCGAAAAATAGCAAAAAGTGCGGAACAAACTGTTATTATGAATGTTATAGCTACAGTATTCATAATTATATGTATCATTTTAATTGTTAACAAATTAGTGAAAAGAGTAGAAAGGCTTTCTGTCAGAATCAATGAAATTAGTGAAGGGGATGGAGATTTGACTCAGTCTGTAGAGGTTAACAGTTCTGATGAAATAGGACTTTTAGGTGGAGGTCTTAATAGATTTATACAGAATCTTGAAATAATTGTAACAGGTATAAAAAAATCAATTACTTTGCTGCAAAATACAGGAGACGGACTCAACTCAAGTGTTGAGGAAACCGCTGCTTCTATAAACCAAATTGCCGCAAATATAGCAAGTTTAAGAAGCCTGACTGAAAAACACAGCCATACCCTTCAACAGTCTGGAGCTGCTATTATTGAAATGAATGAAAATATTCGAAGTCAAAATACAATAGTAGAGAAACAAAACAAAGAGGTTCACAGGGCTTCTGATTTAATTGGAAATATGATCTCATCATTGACTCAGCTAAGCAACGAGATTTTGATCATTGTTAAGGCATCTTATAACTTAACAGAAATAAGTAGTTCTGGACAAAAGCAGATGGCAGACACTATCTCGTTAATTCAAAAGGTCGGCTCTGAATCTGATAAATTACTTGAAGCAAATAAGGCTATTGCGGATGTTGCAAGTAAAACTAATTTACTTGCAATGAATGCTGCTATAGAAGCCGCTCATGCGGGAGATGCTGGAAAGGGATTTGCTGTTGTATCTGGTGAGATTAGAAAGCTGGCAGAACAAACATCTTTGCAGGCTGCGAGTATTAATCAGAATCTGGGCGATATTAAGGAATCTATAGATAATATTGTTGGTTCTGCGGAGACCTCTGGTAAAACCTTCTCCAAGGTTATGGAAGAAGTGCTTACTGTAAAAACTCTTATAGAAAAAGAACGCGAAACAATGGAACAGCAGCGGCAATCTGGAGAGATTGTATCTCATGGCCTTTCAGAAGTCCTTCAGTTATCATCTGAAGTGAAATCCGGCGCTAATGAAATGAAGGAAGGCAGCTCTCAAATCATTGAGGCGATAGATGCTCTCCAGCAATTTGGAATGCAGATAGAGCAGTCTGTAAGTGAAATGTCAAAAGGTGCTGATGGAATTAATGTATCTATAAGTAATATTTGCGATTTAAGCGAAGAAAATAAATCCGCAATTGAGTCGGCACTTATCCATACCGGCAAGTTTAAAACTAATGACCAGAATGAAGGGTTAAAAAACGTTGTATAATAGTAAGTGTATTTGCTGTTTCTGGGGAAGTTGACATACTTCTTGAGGTTATTGCTGAGGATATGCAGCATTTTTCAGATGTTGTTCTGAAGAATATTTTTGACACTGAAGGTGTAAATGCTACCAGAAGCTCCTTTGTCCTTGAAGAGGTAAAATCACTTTATTAAAGCTCTTCTGTAGAGTTTTCTTATCAGTTTTGCATCAATATTTTATGCAATATGGTATACTCTCAAAAGTTTGTTAGGAAAGATAAGATGTTTGCACACCTGGCAAATAAGGTTTTGGAGAGTAATATGAAAAAATGGTATAACGAAGAATATGAGTGGGAAATTGAAGTAAGAGGCTTTCTGAGGGGAGATAAAACTGAAGGATATTGCAGAAATGGTGAGGAAATCGGAGACAAATACAGCTGCACTTATGGTTGCCCTGTAAATAAAGATGGTCAGGGGATTTGTTCCAAAGTAATGATGATGATGTTTCCAATTATGGAAGCTGTAAGAAGCGGTGGAAATCTGAAAAAAATTGGTGGAGACAGCAAATTTATAAAAGATATTGTATGCCCTGATGGATGTGTGATTTTCAGAATGACTGCGAAAGAGCTTGGCAATGAGAATTTTCATACAGGAAAGTTTTATGAACAGCCTTGATTGCATCAGTTTATAGCTAATTAAAGTGCCTCTTTTAAAAACATGATTGTTTTTAGAAGGTTGTGAGGAAGTTTTAAAACTTTATGTAATTGTATATAGTTTCAAGTTCTGGAGTCTTATATATAGATAAAAATATGGGCAGAGTAAAATGGAAAAAGCAATAAAAATTACTGAAAAAGATTTTATAAATAGGTATTGGTATGCGTCTGAACTTAAAGAATTAGCTAAAAAAATTGGTATTAAAAATACTGGTAAATTACGTAAAGATGAGCTTGAGAGTCTTATTCTAAAA
>JAQQAK010000099.1 GCA_028527945.1 Spirochaetaceae bacterium | reverse complement strand
CTTAACATTTGATGTAACATCATTACCTATAAAACCATTTCCCCTTGTTACTGCACGTACAAGAAGCCCTTTTTCATAATAAAGAACTATAGAAATACCATCAATTTTTTCTTCAACAGAAAAACTCAAGTCAGAACCTGAGTTTTTAATAGTTTTCTGCATCCAGGAATAAACTTCATCTGATGAATAAGCTTTATCCAGACTCAATACAGGGATTGTGTGTTCTACTTCTGGAAGATCTGAAGATAAATCCGAACCGACTCTATGTGTTGGAGAATCAGGCTCTACAAAATCAGGATTCTCTTTTTCTAGTAGTAGAAGTTGATCAAATAAATTATCATATTCAGAATCATTTACAGAGGGAGAAGCAAGAACATAATATTCATGCTGATATAAACGTAGAAGATTCGAAAGTTTACGAATCTTTTTTTGTATTTCATTTTCAGAAATTTGTTCCACCAAACAAGGCTCCTTACAGAAATCAGAGTAATTCTGATATAAATTATAAAAATAAAGGTTCAGTTTTTTAGAAACCGTCAGATATTATACTAGAAAAAAGCCGGGGAGTAAATTTTCACTCCCCGGCTTTTTATATTATTTTAGCTTCTTGCAAAACTCGGTTAGTTTAGCAAGAAGCTTTGAAGCAAAAAATTACAACTTTAAGTAATTATATACAGTATAACAAGTTGTAATTTTTTCTTCTGTTACATTAAACTCCCTGAGTTTTGAAAGAGCCTTATTTATTATTTCTTTCTTATTCAGTAGTTTTTATAAAAGCATCAGGGTATCCATCGCCACGAAAAGTATAAAGAAGAATACCTCGTTCATCATCTTTTAAAGGTCCTAAAAGAACCTTATAAGTTCCGCCAGCAGGATTTTTATCAGTTAAAACCATAACAGGATATGATGTATCAACCTTTGACGCAGCTTTTATAGCCAACTTCTCTTCTGAAAAAGAACCAAGTTGTAAATATTTTTTTTGATGTTGAAGATCTGTTATAAGTACAACCCCTTCAGGAAGCTCAGGCTGAGACTTTGCAGGCTCTTCTTTTTTAACAGGTTCAGGAGAAGGTACTTCAACAGTCTCAACCTTAGGAGGCCTCTCTTCAGCTGGAACTAATTTTATTTCAACGTCTTTTCCATAATCAGGATTTGGAGCCTCTTCAACAAGTGGTTCAGAAACAGGAACTTCTTCTTTTTCAGGTTCAGGTAAAACAGGCATAGCATCAGCAACAAGAACATCTTCTGTTTCTTCAGGTTCCGTATCTATAGAATCTTCAGCCTCCAAAACATTAGCCTTGGGTTCAACATCCGGAGTTTCTGAATAATCATCAGATATAGCGGCTTCATCAGGAACTGCGGCTGCAAGCTGGTTTTGTAAACTTACAGGGTCAGGTTCTGGTATAGGCTCTGAAACAGCGACCTCTTCAGAGGATTGCGGCTTTATCATTTCCGGCAAAGCTTCCATATCTGAATTGGAATCAGACTTATAATCAGGCTCGCCATCTTCCAAACCAGAAGTTACAAGCTCTGGAGCAGGTTCAGGTTCAGCCTCTGCCACATCACAATCCGGCTCATCTACACAATCTCCTTCAACATCACCATCATATTCACCAAGAAGACCTTCTGGATCTATAAGCTCCTGAGAAGTCAAAGCAGAAGCTGCTGGATTTAAATCCTGATCAGGATTGTAAGCAAGATCATCAAAAAGGAGTTTTCTTTCAGCAGTATCAGAAGCAAGAAGTTTTACTTTTACTCTTACAACATCATCTTTTAGAATACCAAGTTCTTCAGATGCTTCATTTGATAAAAGCATCAAAAGTGAAGGGTCTGACTGTCGACCAACAACAATAACCCTTGTTCGTTTTCCATTTTCAAGATTTTCAACCTCAACATAAGCATTCTGGGAAAAGGAATTTGAAGCAGCATAATTTCCAGTAAAAGGAAATTCACCATAACGACCCATGGCAGCGCTCCCCTCCCAAGTTGATTCAGCATACAAACTTAAAATAGCTCCGCTGATTATTAACAAAATTGAGAAAAACAATATTCTATGTCTTTTAGTAAAACTAATCATAAAGACTCCTATAAAACTTTGCGTTAGAGGCTCACCACAAAAGGTGAGAATCTTAGTTGCGTAGCAATTAAAAGATGATAAAAAGTCATGAGCGACTTTTTATCATTCCTCCTATAAAAATCCTGCCACAAATAGCAATCATTTAAAATAAAAAACTGCGGTAAAAACCGCTGTTGTTGCAGCTTAGAAAAAGCTTTATTGAAAAATAAATTCCAACAAAATTATCAAATAATAACTTTGCTGATAAAATAGCCCCAAAAGGACTTATTTCACTTCTTCTTATAAAATAATCGGCTAAAGATTAAGGGAAGTAAATCTTTTTAAGGAATTTTACTTAGTATTTTTGAAGCGATCCTGCTGCCATTTTCTGAACAAGCATCCAACATCAAGCTTTTTCCTTTAATACTTCCATAATCTGGTTTATTAGAAATAGAATCAATCAAAACATGCCCCGCTTGATCAAAAAGTGAATATTCCAAAACTTCAGGAAGTTCTGAACTACCGTTTCCTTCAGGGAAAATGATATGCAAAAAAACAACAAAATCAGCACCTATTTTATTAGCCATTATGGAAGCAACATCACTCTTGTTTCCTGAATTGCTTTCAGCAATTTTAGAACATTCATTTATGTATGAATTAGTTACAATCAGTCCTGCGTCAAAAGCCGCATTCATGACTCCATCTTCAAATGCATGACAAACAGATTTTTCCCAATCAGAGAGTTCAGTATTACTATTTACCGAATTATTATCACTGATACATAATAAAAGTGTTTCTGCTGAAACATAAACACTTTCAGATATTATTAGAATAAAAATAATTATAGCTTTCTTCATTTTATAATCATCGGAAAATGAAGATAATTCTTGATGCTATTGTGTTTAAATGCTAACTTACATGCATGTCAGATGAGAACAGAAATATTGATAACATAGATAATCAGGATGATGAGATATCCTTAATGGATCTTGTTGCAGTTATTGCAAAAAGATGGAGATTTATTTTTATTACAACAGCAATAGCTGTTGTATTTATTTTAAGTTATTCAGTTTACACAAAAAAAGCCGATCCCGAAGCTCATTTTAATAAATTTCCGGATATATATTGCCCTGAAGTTGTTGTTCGGCTTCAAGATTCTTCCAATTCATCTTCAAGCCTTAGCAGCCTTATAAGTAGCGTTTCAGGCTCAAGCACATTATCCAACTTATTAACAGATTCAACAGGAAGCTCTTCAAATGCTGAACTGGCACAAGCTCTTATTATAGGAAATACCATAGTAGACCAACTGGCAAAAGAAATGAACTTTGCTGACAAATATAAATTTAAAGAATTCCCAGTATCATCTGCAAGAAAAATGATAAGAGCAAGCCTAGTTGTTGATTATGATTCAGAAACAGGGCTTTTAACCATTGGTTACGAAGACATAAATCCCGTATTTGCGACTAAGGTAGTGAATAGAGCCCTTGATTTACTTGAAAAAAGATTTCGCGAACTCACGATGGATAATGTTTCAAGTCAAAGAGTTTTCCTTGAAGACCAGCTTGCAGCTCAGGAACAAGCTCTCTCAGCGGTACAAGACAGGCTTGTAGAGTTTATGCGCAAAAACGGTATTGTTGATATTGAAGCTCAAACAGCAGCACAGGTAGAAGAAATAAGCCAAATAAACTCAGAACTTGTGACAAAAGAAGTTCAGCTAAAAAACCTGAAAAAGAAAAGATTACCAAGTGATCCTGAAGTACAACAGCTGGAAGAAGATATAGAAATATTAAGACAGCTTGTAAAAGGAATGACTTTTGGATTCAATGATTTTGGTTCTCCATCTGAAGATATTCCACAAGCAGAACTACCTAAACTTGCTGCAGAATATCAGCGTCTTAAAGCTGAAGCAGAAATGCAGACAGAACTCTATATTTCTTTTAGAACTCAATTCGAATCTGTCAAACTTAACGAAGCAGATAACTCAAAGCAGTTTCAAATCATTGAACGAGCAGAGGTTCCTGAAATGAAAGCAAAGCCAAGCAGAGCCAAAATATGCTTAATTTTTACAATAGCGGTTATGTTTATTTCAATTTTTGCTACATTTGTTATGGAATATTTTGAAAAAATTAAAGCGGATCCAGTTGAATCAAAAAAGCTTAAAGAGATAAAACAGAATCTGAGACTAAAAAAATGAATTACTATGCTGTTCAGGTTAGAACTGGCAAAGAAGAAAATTTTATAAAACTTGCTAAGAATGAACTTATAAACAAAGGATTTGACAGAAAGACCTGTGACAGTCTTTTATGGATTCGCAGGCGTCTTTTTGAAAGAAAGGGCGGTAAAAAAAAAGAAACACTAAGACCTCTATACCCTGGATACATTTTTTTTCAGGGAAATGAGCTTCCTGCTGACATCCACTGGATTTTAAGACGAACACCAGGCTTCTTTCGTTTCTTAAAAAACAATAAAGATATTCGCCCTTTAACAGGAAAAGACAAAGAAATCCTTGAACATTTTTTAAAATTTGGTGAAGTTGCTGAAAAATCAAAAGTAATATTTGATAAGGACAATCGTATTACGGTAGTATCAGGACCAATGATCGGAATGGAAGGTATAATAGAAAAGGTAGATAGAAGGAAAGGCCGCGCTAAAATAAGACTTTCACTAAATAATAATTCAATGCTTGTAGATCTGGCCTTTGATGTTATACAATCTTCAGAAGAAAAGAATGGATAGCAAAAACAATAAAATATACATAATCGGCGCAGGTTTTGCGGGAATAGAGATAGCAAGAGAACTTAAAAGGAAAGAAATCTTTGGTAAAGTCATAGGCTTTATAGATGATGATATCCAAAAAATGGGTTCTAATATCGATGGGATTCCTGTATTTGGCCCAATAAAAAACGCGCGAAAAATACAAAGTGAACAACCTGCAGATGAGGCTATAATTGCAATACCGGGAGCAGCAGGAGATTCTCTAAAAAGAATATATTCAATCTTAAAAGATACAGATATAAACACAATACGACTTTTACCCGGAATATCACAAATTATTGATGGAGACGCTCATCTGATTCAGACAAGAGAAGTCTCTGCAGAAGATCTTTTGGGCAGGGATTCAGCCGTTATATCTCTAAAAGAAAGCCTGTCCTATCTTAGAGGGAAAAGAGTTTTAATAACAGGAGCTGGCGGAAGCATTGGAAGTGAATTGTCAAGACAGCTGCTTTCTGGTGGCGCTCAGCGGCTATACCTCCTGGATCATGGAGAAAATAATCTTTATGAAATAGAAGCTGAATTAAAACTTCTTCAAGAAGAAGGGGTTGGAGAAGCCGCAACAATTGTCCCTGTTGTAGGAGATCTTCAGGATAGAGAGTTTATGACTTTCATTCTATCAAGACTGAAAGCTGACGTAATTTTTCATTGTGCAGCTTATAAACATGTACCTATGATGGAAAAAAATCCTGTTGAAGCAATAAAGAATAATGTCTTTGGAACCAGAAACCTTGTCGATGCTGCAATAAAAAATAATGTCTCAAAATTTGTTTTAATCTCTACAGATAAAGCAGTAGAACCTGTGAGCGTTTATGGAGCATCAAAAATGATTGCTGAAGAGATTGTACTTTCAGGTAATTCTGAAAAAACAGAAATGATGGTTGTCAGATTTGGGAATGTGCTTGGCTCTAGTGGAAGCATTGTTCCTCTATTTCAAAAACAGATAAACAAGGGTGGACCTGTCACAATAACTCATCCGCAGATTAAACGTTTTTTTATGACAATACCAGAAGCAGCTTCATTGGTTTTAAAAACAGGAGGTGTAGGAAGTGGAGGCACACTTTACCTTCTCGATATGGGAGAACCTATTTTAATAAAAGATTTGGCTGAGCAAATGATTAAGTTCTATGGATTCAGACCTGATAAAGATATCAAGCTTCTCGATATTGGCCTAAGACCTGGAGAAAAACTTGAAGAAAAGTTATGGTCAAGCAATGAAAAACCAGAAAGAACAGATCATCCTGGAATCATAAAGCTTAATAAAGAACCAAATTTTGGTAGAAATCTCAAAAGTTTAATAGAACAGTTATATGATATTTGCTTTTTTAACTCTGATAATTTTATAGCGTATAGAAACAGGAAAAAACTAAGACAAACTATAAAAAACTATATACCTCAACTGGAAGTACCAGAAAATGAACCAGAATATTAATTTCATACCTTTTGCCAGACCTTCTTTCTCAAAAGAGGAAGAAGAAGCTGCGGCTAATGTCATAAAAAGTAGTTGGATAACAACTGGAGCAGTTACCGCAGAATTTGAAAAAAAAATAACAGAGTTGGCTCAAGCAAGGTATGCCATGGGTGTGAACTCCGCAACATCTGGTCTCCATCTGGCTCTTGAAGGACTTGGAATACAAAGAGGCGACTCAATTCTGACAACTCCATATACATTTACTTCAACAGCTGAAGTTATTCGTTACATGGGTGCACATCCAGTCTTCTCAGATATAGAAGAAGATGGCTTCAATATTTCACCAGAGCAAATAGAAAAAACTTTTCAGACTAATTCAGGAAAGATCTCAGCAATAATACCTGTTCACGTAGGCGGAAACCTCTGTGAAATGGAAAAAATCAGGCCTTTTGCAAAAAATAATAATATATCAATAGTAGAAGACTGCGCGCACCTTCAGCCTGAACCGCTTTTAGAAGATAATGAAAGCATCCTTGTATATTCTTTTTATGCAACAAAATGCATAACCACAGGCGAAGGTGGAATGATTGTGACAAACAACGACAAGGCGGCAAAACGAATAAAAACAATGAGATTTCATGGAATAGACCGTGAAGCATGGGATCGTTACCGCTCAAAAACAACTAATTCATGGGAATATGATGTTGTGGCTCCCGGCTTTAAATACAATCTTCCAGATATTCTCTCAGCAATAGGCCTTGTTCAATTAGATAAAGCTGATGAAATGTTACAAAAACGCAGACAAATAGCCAAAACTTACGATGAAAGTTTTTCAGATTGCGATTTTATAAAAATTCCACCTGCCAATGAAAAAAGCAGCCGTCATCTTTATATTCTACGGATAGTGCCTGAAAAACTCTCAATAACCAGAGATGAATTTGTAAACATTTTAATGGATTCAGGAATAGGAATATCAGTTCATTATAAACCTCTCCACTTGATGAGCTATTATAAAAACAAATACGGCCTAAAACCTGAAGATTATCCTAATTCACTGGAACGTTTTCAACAGTCATTCAGCTTACCGATTTATCCAGATTTGACCGAGGAGGAAATTTCTGTAATAATCAGGACAGTCAAAATGACAGGAGAAAAATTCAGGAGATTCCCTGATGCCAGAGGCATATAAAGATAAACGCTTCATAACAGATTATTATTCAGCAGGAATGACTGTAATAAAAATATTACGGGCACCTGTTCAGCGCGGAACAATAACTTCAGTCTATATCCCAAACCTTCCCGAAGGTACTGGAGTTATTCAGTACAAAGATATTCCTGCTGAAAAAGAAATTTCTGTTTTTGAGAATAAAATACCACTGCTTTGTGATGGAAATATTCGTTATGAAGGAGAACCTATTCTTCTTCTTTATGGAAAAGACGAGCGAGAACTACAAATTCTTGAATCAGAAATTAAAATTGAATATGAAACAGACTATACAATCCTTTCTCTTGAAAATTACAGCCAGGAACAAATTAATAAAGAACTAAATTTTTCAAGAGGTAATATAGACAAAGCAATAGATAAAGCAGAAACAATACTTGAGCAGCAATTTACAACTTCAAGACAAAATAACTATGATATTGATCCTCAAGGCGCGGCAGCATTTTACAGCAAAAAAAAGTTTGAAATAGTTTGCGCGACACAGTGGCCTTTCAATGTCAGAGACAATATAGCAGAATGTCTGGATATTCCCAAAAAACAAATCTCGGTTAATGTTCCTTCAATGGGGAAAAACCATGGTGGAAAACTTTGGTACGCAGCAATAATAGCTTGCTATACAGCCATCGTAACCTCAATAACAAAGAAACCTTCAATCTGTTTAATACCAAAAACTGACGCTATTTTATTTACGCCAGGCAGAGCAGCTTCTATAATTAATCACAAAACAGCGCTCGACAATGAAGGGAAAATACTATCGAGAGAAATCGAGATACTTTTCAATTCAGGGGCCTACCCTATCCTTACTGATGAGATTTTAAACAGAATTTGTTTCTCAGCGGCTGGTGTGTACTCAACTCAGATATTACGTATCACAGTAAAAAGTATAAAAACAAATGCTCCTCCTTGCGGATCACTAACAGGGATGGGGTTTTATCAAAGTTTTTTCGCTGGAGAGATGCATTGTAACTCTCTGGCAGAGGCTGCAGAAATAGGACCACTTGAATGGCGACTTCAAAATTTGGCAACAAAGCAGATAAATCTTCCGTTTGGATGGGAAAGCAAACGCCCCATGCAGTTAAAAACTCTTTTAACAACCGTAGCTGATAAATCAGATTTTAGGAGAAAATATTCTTCTTATAAACTGACAGCAAAAAAACAAAATAATTTATATGGAAAAAAACGTGGCATTGGGTTGGCTCTTTGTTGTCAGGGAAATGGATTTACAGGAAAGGTTGAACAGAATGGTAGATACTCAGTTTCTGTTCGCCTTGAAATGGATGGAAGCCTCATAATATACACTTCAGCAATACCAGATAATATGCACACTGCAGAACTATGGTGTAATTTGGCTGGAAATATACTGGAAATTGATTCTGAAAATGTCAGAATAGAAACAGCAGACACTGAACTGGTTCCTGATTCAGGGCCAAGCTTATATTCCAGAAACATAACTGTTATTACTCAATTGATAGAACGCTGCTGTAATGCCATAAAAAAAAGCCGTTTCAGACGGCCTCTTCCTATAGAAATAAAACGAACATATAGAACCCCTGCAACAACTGGATGGGAGCCAGAATCTTTCAACTGTAAACCATTTTCAACGATCAGTTGGGGTGCCGTAGCTGTAGAAACAGAAACAGATCCCATAACACTTATGACAGATATAAGAGGCATCTGGTTTGCGGCAGACTGTGGAAAAATAATAAATGAAGAAACTGCCAAAGCTGAAGTTGAAAATGAAATATACAGATCTGTTATGAACAGTATGGTAAAACCTCCTGTTTTTAGCTATCTGAAACAAAATATTCCATTAACTCCGGTTAAATCATCAATTTTTTTTCCAGTTGATATCGAATTCATCAAGAGCAGAGAAACCAAACCTGGCGGAATTGGAGAGTTGCCAGACAGTCTTATACCGGCAGCATTATCAGAAGCAATATCTATGGCCCTGAATACTGAAATAAAAAATCTGCCTTCAAACCCAAAATCATTGTTCAGACAAATAGAACATAGAAAAAAAGTGGAGGCAGAGAACAATGAAGATTGACTTTATTCTAAATAGAAAGGATGTAAAGGTAGACTGCCCTCCGGAAAAGCGCCTTATAGATGTTATAAGGGAAGATTTCAAATTAATGATGACAAAAAACTCCTGTTACAGAGGAGAATGCGGAAGCTGTATTGTTCAAATTGAAGGAGCTCCGGTTCCTGCATGTCAGGTTCCCATTTTCAGTATAAGAAATAAACAAATCCTCACAATAGAAGGTTTCTCTGGAACAGAAAAATATTTAGATATAATTACTGCATTTAAAGAAGCAAATTGCATGCCCTGCCCTTTTTGTTTTGCGGGAAAAGTATTTTCAGTTGACAGTCTTATCGATGGAAGAAGAAGTCCTTCGACAACAGAAATAATGAGTCTTTTATCAGAACATCCATGTGAATGCACCCCAACCTCAAGATTTATTGAAGGTGTGAAAATTGCATACCAAAATAGAGAAATAAGAGGAGAATTGTTAAAATGACACAGACAATCAGTTCTCCAATAGTCTATTATCCAAAATCAATAAGTGAACTCTTATCACTTTATAAAACTATGCCTGACAGTCAACTTTTTGCGGGCGGAACAGAAATTCTATCAACCAAAACTACAAAATACCCGGTATTTAGTCAAAATATTATATGCCTCTCTAAGATAGATGAGTTATCAGCAATCAGAAGATCAGAGGGATACATCGAAATCGGAGCTTGCGCAACCTTAAACAAGATAATAGGTATTGGAGAGCATGTATTAAAAACAGCGCTCTACAAAGCCTTAAACAGCATTGCAACAAAAGAATTACGAAATCTTGCCACAATAGGTGGAAACATCTGCAGCCCTGACAGAAGAAAGAACCTTATACCACTTCTGATTCTATTGGACACAAAACTTGAATTAAGAAAGCAAGGAACTTCAAGATGGTTAAATCTTAAAAGATTTTTATCAGAATCCGAAGGAATGGCTAAAGACGAGATCCTTACTAAATTACGAATTCCCTTTAACAACTATAATCATCAATTTTTTACAATAACAGGTGATTTAAAATTTAATTATAATGACGCTCTGAGTTTTACAGCTCTGGCATCAACTCAAAAAGATATAATCACTTCAATAAAATTTTCAGCTGGATACGGTAATAAAAAAGTATTCCGCTCACGTGACTTTGAAGAATCGCTGTCAGGAAGAA
>JAQQAK010000098.1 GCA_028527945.1 Spirochaetaceae bacterium | reverse complement strand
AAATTACCGTTACTGGTCAAGTGTTTTTCCGTTTACAGATGCCTTATTTCAAGGATTTGCACTGATAAAAACAGTATAACCTTATGAAAAATGAAGATCCATTACTTTTTAATTGTCTGAATAAAGTTCGTTCTCTCTGGGGTTATACATCTTGTAAACCTTGCGAAGGCCGCAGGCGATGTTCTTTGTATAGGTTACGGTTGTTTCAAGGCTTTCATGGCCTAAAAATTCCTGTATACTTCTCTCTCGACATGCAACGGCCTGTCGAGCCCGCCAGACCGTTATATTCTCACCATCACGAATACTTCATATTGGCTTCCAATCTATTCACACAGCCGCCGACTAAACTTCTCGATTTCTCAAGAACATATTCCTCAAGGCTGTACCAGAACTTCAGGAATTACGGTCTTCCTTACGGCCTATAGAGTTCCCTGTGTACGCTTCGTACTATATCGTTCTGCTTTTGAATCCTCAACAACCGCAACACTCGGTATGGGCGGTTGGTTAGACCTTACCCAAGACAGACTTTCACTTTATAAGAAGCACCAAGCTTCGCTTGGCGCACGAATGACTATGTTGAGAAGCAAAAAACCGTAGGTTTTAGACTACTCCAATGACTTCTTCCGGCTATTTATATAAATATTTCTTAAAAATGGTAAATAAAATTCCCCATATTATAAAAAGCCCTAAGGTCCACAAAAATAAGGTCATGTTTTTCGATAAATTGGGGAAAATATTTACTAAGAAGTACATACCCAATGGTAACCAAATACATACTGGCACAATAATTACTATATATTTAATAATTTTCATAAGTCTTATTCCTTATTAACGTCCACCGTATTAAAATCTGCTGTAGAAGAAGAGCTTACGGTTTCACCAGATGAGGATTCAACATTTGTACTTACATCAGTAAAACCACTATAAACACTTTCAGCTGCTGGCAAAACGTTTTCAGTTGTTATTCCAAAACCAGTACTCCATTCAGGCAATACTGTTTTACTTCCAATAGTTTCGCTTGTTATATAATCTGTAGCCCCTCCGGAGATTTTCATACTTTGAGTTGCAACAATCCCCCGAGAAAGTATACTTGCACCAGCAGCTACCATTGCCGCTTTCCCTGCTCTTGAAAGCGTATCTGATAGGTTCTGGGATTGCCCCTTAATTTCTTTTGTTACTACGTCTGTTGTCGCCGCACCGATGGCTGCTCCAGTAGCATTTATAGCAGCCGTCTTTGCAATTATTTGTGCAGAAGTTTGTGTAGTAACTAACATTGCACCTGTTTTTGCCGCACCGATGGCACTTTGTGTGGCCAACGCCGAGGTACCACTTGTTAAAGCGCCTATAGCTGTAGATGCTCCGATTACAGCCAAAGACTTTCCTGAAGTAAATGTTTCCTTAATAGCTCTCCCCCAAGATTGTCCTGCATCTTTATTCATCACTACTTCTTGAACAGAAGATGTTACAAATCCTAGACCAGCACCAATCGCAAAATTAACCCATACCCCTGTCGGATCAACAAACTTCAGTGGATTATTATTGGCATAAGCATACCAATTTAGGCCATCCTGTATTGGATCTACATTTATAAACCTTCCTGTGGTTGCGTCATAATACCTTGCGTTGAAGTAATAGAGGTTGGTTGCATAATCAAGTTCCTTACCACCATAGCTATATTTGGCCTCATCTTCAGTGTCAAGGTTGTCGGCATCAAGACGCTTTAACTGCTCTCCAAATGCCCGGTAGATGTAGTTCACAACTATCTCTCCATCTTCATCTGTTACCATCTTGGTAGAATTAAGGTGATCCAGATGATAGTAAAACCTTTCTTCTGTTACACTAGCATCAGAGGCTATTGTACTGGTTACTCGTCCGGCAAGAAGGTCTCCTGATAACACATAGCGGTTTATCATTCCCTTATTTGTCTCCTGATCAGAGTTTACCTCAACATCCATTGCAACAGCAACCTGTCCATGCCTTAGATACAGGGTGGTATTACCGTCTCCATCTACCTTAACAAATCTGTTTCCAGCATTATCATAGCTGTAGCTTGACTGCTTTGTTGTTGTCACCAAGGCTCCGTTTATAGTGCTCTGCTCTTCTGTTGCTACAAGGCGGTTAAGCGTGTCATAGCTGAAATTGATTACCTGAAGACTCTCCTTTCCATAAATAGTTCTTCTTGTGGTATTGCCATTGGCATCATACTCATACTCAGCATAGGTGCTGTAGCTTGACTCTCCATCATACTTCACCTTGATAGACAACAGCTTATTCCTCTCTCCATAGCTGTACACAAAGAGATCCCCGTTCTGCTCAAGCTCTGTCCGGTTTCCATTTTTATCATAAGCAAAGCTCTCTATGTCATAGCTGTCTTCACTCAACAGCTCTACAGCCTCAAGATAGTCGGCTCCGTTTACCCTCTCCTGACCATCAGTTGTTTCTATATCTGCCTCTGCATTAAAGATCTTACCGTCTACAGGGTCGCCCCCGCTGTAGGTTCCAAAGCTTTCTCTTACATCACTGATATAGTCCCTCTTTGTTCCGCTTACAAAAGTGCTTGCCCCTGTTATTCGACCAAAGCCGTCATACTCATACTCGTTCTTGTTTATCGACAGGATATCTCCGCTCCCATCAAGGCTGTACTCAAGCTCCTCAAGTGTTGTACTACTGTTTGATATATTGATATTACTTATACGCTTTCTGTTATCAAACTCCCACCCCTGTACGGTTCCATTACCCCACTCCATTTGGGTAACAACTCCTGACTTGTTATAATCAAAGCCAGTTACAAAGGCACTTATTGATGCATCATCTGCTCCTTCATCTATCTCTGTAAGGCGGGCAAGCTGCTCATCATAGCTGAACTCATGAATTGCTCCATCAGGATAATCCATCCTTGTTACAAGACCGGCATCATTGTACTCATAGCCAAAGCTGAATACCTGCTCAGACTCTGCCCCTCCCCATACTTCTGCTATGGTTTCTCTAAGAGAGGTGTCGGTAAGCCGGCGGTCAAGGCTGGTTACACGGTTGGCACAGTCATACTCGTAGTGTTCTATCAGATCTTCGCTATGCACCCTTACAGCATTACCACGCTTGTCATACTCTGTACAAACAGAGCGTACAGGGCTGTTTGAGTTGTAAGAGGCCTCATCCTCATAGTGGATAACTGCCGTGTTTCGACCAAGCTCATCATACTCAAACTTGAGCACTATCCCCTTGCGATCCCGCTTCTCTTCAAGCTGACCAAGGATGTCATAACTCATAACGTCTACGCCGTTGCCGTAATCCTGCTGAAGCAACAGCCCACGCTCATCATAGCGGTAGGTGGTTTCTATTCCTTCGGCATCAATAAAGCTGGTCTATTCTCTCCCAAATGGCCTTGAATTATGTCTATGCTTTGAACATTACCGTCATCATCACGTTTTACTCCAGTTACAGTAGCTACATGACCTCGCCAAGACGATTTATCATCTGACTCCCAACCCATAACAGAACCAGGTTCTACATCAATATTATTAAAAGACTTATCTGGATAAAAATTGATGTTATCTTTTTGGCTAGGAAATAGATGCCATGAATTAACGTCAGTATTACTCTTAGCCGCACCATTTTCTGTTGTTATAGTTAAAAAAGAACTGATTTTGACACAATAAGGCTATACGCCGAATGTGACAGCCCCGCCTAGGTGGGGTGTTTTTTTCTGTAGAAATGAACACCGTTAACTATGCAGCGTAGCGATTCGTCCATGAGCAGCGTAAGGTAGATAATCCATATCTTCATTGGAAAAATGTTTGACAATATATAGGCAGATAAAATAACGAATACAGAACCAAGGAGCTGGGTATACAGCATCCATTTTGTATCACCATACGCCCTTATTCCGTTTCCTATTGTAACGTTCAGAGATTTTGGAAAAATAATAATACCTGTAAACATTAAATAGGGGACTGCCATTGAAATAATATTTTCATCGTTGGTGAATATGCTGATGATGGGGCTTGGCAAGGATACAAAAATCAGTAAAAAGTATGAATTGAATAAGACTATAGTATGAAAGCAATTGTAAAGCTGTTAAACGGATTCTATAAATTTAAAATGTTTCTTTAGGGATATATTTAACTTGTTTTAATACGGCTATCGGACAAGAATAGCAGAATTATGATAAAATAAAATATGATTGAGATACGCCAGGCTGATTTGCCTGCAGAGCTGAAAGAGATACAGAACATTATTCAAAAATCATTTCTAACCGTTGCGGACGATTTTGGTTTTACAAAAGAGAACGCACCGACGAATCCCGCTTTCATAAGCTTGGACAAGGTGAAAGAATCAATTGAAAATGGTACCGAATTTTTTATTGCGAAAGATAGTGATAATAAAGCTGGGTGCATAGCCATTGAGAAAGATCCAAAATCTGAGGACAATTATTTTCTGGAAAGGTTGGCGGTTCTTCCTGAACACCGACATAATAGAATAGGTCAAAAGCTTTTGGATTATGCTGCTTCTGAAATAAAAAAGAGGAATGGTATCTCTGCTGGTATTGCTATAGTTGATGAAAACAAGAGACTCAAAGAATGGTATATAAATTATGGTTTTAAGGTTAATGGTGTAAAGACCTTTCCACATCTGCCTTTTACTGTATGTTTCTTAAGTTTGGAGGTTTGAGTCATGAACAATAACATTATCTACCGCAAGGCTGTAAACGATGATATTCCGGAAATGGTCGAGCTTTTAAATATTCTTTTTTCTCAAGAAGAAGAGTTCATTCCGCAACCAGAAAAACAGGAGCATGGACTTGCTTTAATTTTAAGTGAAGACTTTAACGGAGATATTTTTATTGCGGTTGATCAGGCTTCTGGAAAGCCTATCGGTATGGTAAGTCTTCTTTATTCTGTCAGTACAGCTCTTGGCGGAATAGTTGCAACATTGGAAGATATGGTCTTGAGGTCTGAATATCGCGCCAATGGTATTGGTAGCAGGCTTATTGAATACGCATCGGAAATCGCTCTGAAAAAAGATGTTCTTAGAATAACTCTTTTAACAGATAAAAATAATTTTTCAGCTCATGCCTTTTATAATAAAAATGGATTTTCAATGTCTGAAATGGTTGTATTTAGAAGAATTTTTTAAAGCCCCCGTAAGGAGGCTCTTTTACTTTATTTATCAAATGTCTTTCTAAGAAGTATGCCTTCGAACTCTTTATTAAGTTAATAAATATTCTGCTGCCGTTTCATCCTCTTCAAGGGCATCAAGAACAGCATCAATTGCGTCTTCAGAATCTATTCCGCCATACCATATGTTATCAGGAAAGATTGCCATAACAGGTCCCCTGTCGCACATGTTTAAGCAAGATGTCATAGCAATTGAAACTCCTTCAAGCTCTCTGTCATTCAATTCTTCCTGTAGGTAGGGTAGTAAGCCTAATGAACCTTTTTTCTGGCATACTCCCTGAGGTTCTCCTGATGCTCTAAAACTTCCACATACAAGAATTATTTTGTCTGGTTTTGTCATTTTTCTCTCCTTTTATAAAAACTTTGTGTTAGAGGCTCGCCATGGAAGGCAAGGATCTTGGTTGCGTAGCAACTAAAAGATGATAAAAAGTCATGAAATACTTTTTATCATTCCTCGTATAGATATTTCTGCCATGGGCTGAGGCAGATAATATTTTAATCAATCACATCCATTACCGCTTCCGCAGCTTCCTGCTTTACAGGATTTTCTAACTTTTAAATGTTTTACGCTTTCACCTGAAAATATTTTTTTTGCCGCGTCATGAGCCAGGCCTTCGATACTTAAAACACTCAGTCCTGTATCACCAAGAATCCGTACAGGATTATCTCCAGCTCCGCCTGTTAATACGTAGGCGCAGTCGTTTAGAATTTCAGCAACCTCTTTCCATCTGCTATTTCCTCCACCGGCGGCAGGTGCTTTTCTTATATCTGTTATTTGTAGTTCATCTTTGGTTGGTTCATAGATATAAAACTCTCCTGCTTCGCCAAGATGCTGGTTTACAAGTACACCTTCTCTTGATACAAATGCTATCTTGGTTCGTTCTTCTGTAAAGCCTTCTCCAAGTTGTGATGATTCTTCAAGCAACAGTCTGATTTCAGCGTTTGTGTCTTCTCCAAGAATTCCAACAGCGTCTGCTCTGCATCGTTTGCAATGCCTTGATTGATCTACAAACTCTCCAGCAGCTGAACGGAAACTTTCAACATCGCGACAGGATGGTTCTTCAAAATTTTCAAATGCTGTTCCTTCAACAGGTATTAATGGAATAACATTCATTAAATCAACGTCATAATGCTGAGCCATCTTTGCTATTGGAATAATCTGACTTTCATTTATTCCGGGAATAAGAATTGTATTAATTTTAACAGTAATTCCGCTTTCTTTTAAAAGGCGAACAGACTCTATCTGTCTGTCAATTAAAAGCCTGGCTGCATCCGCGCCCCTGTAATTTTTTTTGTTAAATCTTGCCCAAGCGTAGATATTCTGACCAATTTCGACATCAAGAGTATTCATTGTAACGGTTACGTGTGTTACTCCTGCCTCTGAAAGTTCACCTATATGTTCAGGCAAGGCCAAGCCGTTTGTTGATAGACAGAAAATAGCTTCAGGGAGTTTTTCCTTACATCTATGTATTGTCTCAAGAGTTTTTTCAGGTTCGGCAAAAGCATCTCCGGGGCCGGCAATACCAACAACGGCGATATCTATTTTTTCAGCAACCTTTTCAAGGTAGGATGCTGCCTGAAACGGATTTAAAACATCAGATGTAACTCCCGGACGGCTTTCATTCATACAGTCATATTTTCTGCTGCAATATTTACATTGAATATTACATTTAGGTGCTACCGGTAAATGTATTCTTGCACGGGTACCTGCTGCCTCTTTGTTAAAACATGGATGTATTTTTGTTAACTCAGTATTCATTTTAATGTCCTTCCTTAAAAAGATTTGCCAAAAGTTGCAAAAGCATATTTAATGGCAGTTTTTACGTTAAAGTCTGAGCAATTCAGTTCAAACTTAAAATATTCTACATACTCATATAACCTACAGGAGAAGCCGCTTGCCTTTTGGCTATTATTGTATTAGCTATCTCATCTGTAAGCCTTTGAGCCCCTTTATATCCTGTGAGTTGAAGTCTTTGCCCCCCAAAACGATCCTGAATGGGGAAGCCTGCTCGCACAAGCGGAATTCCAAACTTGCGAGCTGTTTTATAACCCTTACTGTTTCCTATCAGGAGATCAGGCATATTCTCTAATATTGCTTCGTCAAGATTTGTGAAATCTGAATCTGCAAGAACCGTTGTTTCTGTAAAGCCAAAATGATTGATTGTTTCTTTAATCATTTCGATTTGTTTTAGAGATATTTTTTCTCCGGTCATACAAATTGCTGGTTCTATTCCAATTTCACAAAGGTAAGATGCCATTGATAAAACAAAATCTGCTTCTCCGTAAACAGCTGCTTTTGTTCCTGAAAAATATTTATGAGCATCAGCATAGGCATCAAGTAGCCTGCTTCTGTCATCCTGAAGTTCTTCTGATAAATTGATTTCACAGCCGTATTCTTCTGCAAGCTCTTTTAGATGATTTATCAAAAGATCTGTTGCTCTAAGTCCTATTGGTAATGGAAGCACACTTTTGGGAATATTGCAGTTTTCTTCTAAAATAGAAGCTGGGCTACAAGCCTCCGAACTAATAATTCCAAATTCTAGTGAATGATTAGCGCCTCCCATCTTTTTTATATTATCAATAGTTGTTCCGCCTTTAGGGATAGCTTCGTACTTACTCCACGCTCCTCCGTCCATTGTTTGACTGTAATCAGGCAGGAATGTTGCGCTAATTCCTAGCACTTTTACAAGACTCTTCAGGCCTCTTATGTCTCCCGGACTAACCATCCACGGAAAGATATTAAGTTTTAATTTTTTATCTGAAACATATGACAGTTCTTGTGGTTCGGCCAGTTTAGCTGCTGCCGCTGTCATTTTAAGAAATCCTGTAATATGTGTTCCTTTGTAGGCTGCTGTATCAGTATGAATGAAAGTTATATTTTCTGATTCTGCAATTTTTTCAAGTTCTTTCACATAAAAACTAATATCTTCTCCAATTGTTTCAGCGAGACAGGTCGTTGCTATCCCGATAACTTTTGGATTGTATTTTTTAATAATGTTTTTTATCCCGTTAAAGAGGTTTTCTTTTCCTCCGAAGACAGCCGTGTTTTCACTGAAAGAAGATGATGCTATATCTACCGGTTCTCTGAAATGGCTTATAAAATATCTTCTAATATATGTTGCACAGCCTTGAGAGCCATGAAGTATACACATACTTCCTGCTATACCTTTCATCGCGAGAGATGCTCCAAGAGGCGCACAGGTTTTGCAGGCATTTACTACTGCTCCGGCGTTTTCATCTGGTGATATTTTATTTGTTATATTTTCCATGGATCACTCTCCCTTGCTTCATCTATTGTCTGCCAGACACGGCTTGTAAGACTGTTATGAATTTCTTTCGCAAAATTCAGCATTCCTTCAAAGCCTGCCAGGGCAATCTTTCTTTCATGATTATGATCGCAGAACGCTATTCCCAATTTAAAAGCCATTGGCCGTTCTTTTACACCTCCAACAAAAAGATCCACTCCAAGCTGCTGTATAAAGGCTGACAGCTCTGATGGATTTGAATCGTCAACAATCACGGTTCCTGGATCTGCCATTTCTTTCATTTCTTCATATTCTTCAGCGCTCCCGGTTTGAGAGCCCATCAGAACAACAGAAACACCAAGAAACTTGAGAGATCTGAGCATACTGAATGCCTTAAATGCTCCGCCAACATAAACAGCTGCTTTTTTCCCTGTAAGGTCTTTTCTGTAATTTTCCAGAATTGGATAAGCCTTGCTGAGCTCTGATTGAACAAGTGATTTTGTTTTTTCCATTATTTCAGGATTATCCGGAAAGCTTTCTGCAACTGTATAGAGGGCAGAGGCTGTGTCTTCTATTCCAAAGAATGAAACCTGTTTAAATGGAATTCCCCATTCTTCTTTCATATCTTTTGCAAGATATTTTAGAGAACCAGAACATTGAACAATATTTAGCTCTGCGTTAGCTGCCTGTCTTATTTGCTCAACTCTTCCGTCTCCTGTTAGAATTGCTCCTACCTCAATACCCATTTTTTTGTAGTATTTCTTTATTATCCAGGACTCTCCGGCTAGGTTGAACTCTCCAAGAATATTGATAACTGGTTTGCTTCCTTTATTCCGGGGAATTGTAGAACCGGTTTTTATGAGCCTCATTAATGCTTTACAAGCTGCTCTATATCCGTCTTTTTTGGTTCCTTTAAATCCTTCAGAGTGAACAGGTATTACGGATATCCCTTCTTCTGCAGCAACTTTTGAGCAAACAGCCTCAACATCGTCTCCTATAATTCCAACAATACAGGTGCTGTATACAAAAACCGCGTTGGGATTATATTTTGGTATTAATCTTTTTAATGATCTGTACAATTTTTTTTCACCACCGAAGATTACATCTTCTTCGCGAAGGTCTGTCGAAAAGCTTTTGCGGTGAAGTTCAGGACCCGAGCTTAATGCTCCGCGGATATCCCATGTGTAAGCCGCGCAGCCAATTGGTCCGTGTACAAGATGGAGAGCGTCTGCAATAGGGTAGAGAACAACACGGGAGCCGCAGAATACACATGCTCTTTGGCTGACAGATCCGGCAGCTGATACTTTTTCAGCTGAAATCTTATAATCATCTCTTCCTTTTGTGAAAACCTGATGTTCACGTTCTTTTATTAAGCTGCTCATAGTAAAATTACTCCTATTCTCTTAACTAATAAAACATCAGACTGACATTCTATTAGTTAAAACCTGAAGTTAACAAAACAAGCTTGTTAACTTCAAAATAGTAATGGCCCAAGGCCACTACTATTACATTACAAGTTCAAATCGCTCTTCAGGAGCGTCTCGATCCTGTCTGTCCATTAGAGCGTTAAGAATATTTTCCGCAATTCTTATTGCTCCGCTGTAGCCTACAGTTGGAAAATACTGATGGCCTATTCGATCTACAATTGGAAAACCCATTCTTACAAATGGAATATCTTCATCTCTGGCAATATACTTTCCATAAGAATTACCTATCAAAAGATCTACTGGTTCATTTTTTATCCACTGATGAAGTAGAAAGGTATCTGCTCTTGAACCGTTTCTGTAATTTGCGGTAGGAACTTCATCGTCAATGATTTCAGACATCTTCTGAGAGAAGTACTTTCCGGGAGTCCCGCTGACAATATGTACAGGTTTCATGTCTATATCGAGCAGAAATTCTGTAAGAGCAAAGAGCTGATCGGGATCCCCAAACAGTGCAACCTTTTTACCGCTGAAGTACTGCTGCATATCAGCAATTAAATCAACAGCTCTTCCTCGTTCATCTGTTATGCTGTCAGGAACAGGCATTCCTGTAATTTCTGAAACTTTCATAAGAAAGCGGTCTGTTGCTCGTATACCAATTGGAAGATCCATGACATCAAAAGGCGTTTTTGCTATTCTTTGAATCTCTCTTGCTGCATCTTCTGAACCGAATTTACCAAGAGCAAATGTATGAAAGCTGCTTCCGGTTGTCTCAAGTTGTTCAATTGTAGTTCCGCCTTTAGGAAACATGTCATGCTCGCCAGTCATTGGTGTATCAAGAACCCCTGAGGTGTCCGGATACATGACCATAGGAACATTCATTTCTTTCATGAGTCTTTTAAGTTCTCTCATGTCAGCGGGTTCTACCCAACCTGGAATAAGATTTATTTGATCTGTTTTTTCTTCTGTTGGTACACAAAATTCTTTTGCTATGGCTGCGCACATACCGGCAAAACCTGTTACATGTGAACCTACGTAAGATGGTGTACTAACATTTACTATACGTTTGCCCTCAGGGATTTTTCCGTCATCAAAAGCTTTCTTTTTAATCTGAGTGACGTCATCTCCTATTGTTTCTGACAAACATGTTGTATGAACCGCTACAACGTCTGGATTATATACTGTGAAAATAGTATTCAGGGCAGCTATAAGGTTTGATTGTCCACCAAAAACAGATGCTCCCTCTGTAAAAGAACTTGTTGATGCCATAACAGGTTCTTTATAGTGCCTTGTAAGTGTTGAACGGTGGTAGGCACAGCAGCCTTGTGAACCGTGGCTATGCGGCAGGCAGCCGTGTATACCAAAAGAAGCATACATTGCGCCAATCGGCTGACATGTTTTTGCCGGATTTATTGTTAAAGCTTTTCGCTCTGCAACTTCTGCTGGTGTATGTCTTAAAAGCATTTTCTCTCTCCTATAAAGATTTTTGCCAAAACCTGCAAAGCAGGATCAGCGTTTAAATTGAAAAATGGAAAAATTACGTGTAAGTAGTTTTTCATTTTTCTTCTTCCACCAATACTTTTTTGATGAAGCTTCCATGAAGCTTGCCTGTTCCTTCCCATGGCGCGCCTACAAGCTGCCATACTTTGCTGTTGACTGTTCTGTCAATTTCTCTATACCAGTTTATTGCACCTGCAAAGCCGGCAAATGGTCCGCCGTAATCGTAGGAGTGCAGCTGTTTCATTGGAACGCCCATCTTCTGTATGGCATATTTTTCTTTAATACCAGCGCAGAAAAGATCCGGTTTCAGTTCTTTTATCAGTTTCTCTGTTTCATGCTGACTAATATCATCAATGATAAAGGTTCCTTCCGGCATATCTGGCCACATCCCTTCGTATTCACTGAATTCAAGCCCTTTTTCTTTCAGAGCAGCTTTTTCTTCTTCTGTTTTTCTTGGGTTATATTGTTCCGGATCCGGTTCAACCTTCAGCTCTTCAATATTTCTTGTGTCCGCGTCCAGTTTTATTGTTGACAGAGCCCTACGACCTTCATAGTCATCTCTATGGCCAAACTCATATCCGGCAGCCAGAATTTTCATTCCAAGTTCTTTGAATAGTTCCTGATAATGATGTGCTCTGGAACCTCCAACAAAAAGCATAGCGCTCTTCCCTTCTGTCTTTGGTCTTATTTCTTCCAGTACTGAGTCAACGCCAACCATTTCTTCAGCTATAACTTCTTCAACACGTTTGGTAAGCTCTTCATCTTCGAAGTATGCTGCAATCTTTCTTAAAGATTTTGCAGAAGCTTTTGCCCCGATAAAGTTAATCTTTATCCATGGAATTCCATATTTTGTATCAAGCATTTCTGCTACATAGTTAATTGAACGGTGACACATTATACAGTTGAGATCTGCTGTGTGACATGCCGCGAAATGTTCAATAGAAGAGTTTCCGCTGAATGTTGAAACAAGTGTAATTCCACATCTTTCAAGGAGGTTTTCTATAACAAAAGCATCTCCACCAATGTTATATTCTCCAAGAAGGTTTATTTTAAACTTGCCTTTTCTTCCATTTTCACTAGTTCCTACAACATGCTTAAAAATCTGGTTGTTTGCTATATGGTGACCAGCTGATTGGCTTACACCTTTGTAGCCCTCACAGGAAAATCCAAAAACATTACAGTCTCCGAACTTTTCTTTCATCTCTTTTGCAATTGCGTGAATATCATCACCAATAAGACCTACTGGGCAGGTTGAGAATATCGCAATGGCGCTTGGATGAAATATGTCATATGCTTCCTGAATTGCTTCTCTTAGAAGTTTCTCTCCGCCGAATACAATATTTTGATCCTGCATATCTGTTGAAAAACAGTATTGCATGTAATTAGCGCCGTCTGGTGTTTCAGGTTTTGTCTGGTTACGTCTTGTTAGCCATGAATAAAATCCACAGCCAATAGGACCGTGTGTGATATTTATAATATCTCGGGTTGGTCCAAGAACAACGCCCTTACAGCCAGCGTAGCAGCAGCCTCTCTGGGTTATTATTCCAGGAACTGTTCTAACGTTTGCCTGAATACGCTGCTCAGGATCTGTGTTTTTTACCACAACCTGTTTTGATCTTTTTTTCAGAACTTTAGACGGATATTTATCCATTACCTGTTCTTTCAGGTTTTCTGATTTCTTAATATCTATATCAGCCATCTTTAATCCTTTTTAGCCCAGGGTCTTGTCGCCCTTTTCTCCGGTTCTTACTCTTACGCTGTCCATAATCGGGAGAACAAAGATTTTTCCGTCTCCACGGTTTCCGCTTTGGTTCACCTTGATAATGGTTTCAACTGCAAGGTCTTTTTTATCATCAGTTACTACTACAGATAGAAGTCTCTTTGGAACAAGTCTTGGGCCTCCGCCAAGTTTACTTATAGCTTCCGGAGAGCCTTCCTGTGCGGCTTTCATAACCTGGAAATCTACCATGCCTTGTCCTCTTCCCAGAACTTTTCCTGCCGCTGTCATTCCGGCAAATCCTGCATCGGAGAGGGCTTTCTTTGTTTCGTTCATTTTGTTTATACGAACAACAGCCATTATCTCTTTCATTTATACTTCCTTGAATCCTGAACTTACTGTATAAACTTCATCAACTTCAGATATGAAGATCTTGCCGTCTCCCATAGCTCCGGCAGGCGGAGTTTTTGCTGTTTTTAAGATAATTTTCATTATGATGTCTTTTTCTGACTCAGGAGTTACAATCAGGAGCATAGTTTTTGGAAGCTCGTCATACTGAATATCTCCAACCTTTATTCCAAGCTGCTGACCACGGCCAGCTACATCAATTTTTGTTATTGCCGGATATCCTGCTTCAAGAAGGGCATCGATTACTTCCTGTGATTTATCTGGTCTAATAATTGCTTTTATCATTATCATTTGTTTTTCCTCCTAAATTATCAGCTACTAGTTCGCGATACCAAATTCGATAAGAAGATTCTCGAGATCTTCTATCTCAAGCGGTTTTGGAACAACAAACATCTCGTTTTCATCAATCTTTTTTGCCAGACTTCTATATTCGTCTGCCTGACCATGACCAGGTTCAAAATCAATAACTGTTTTTCTGTGGATTTCTGCTTTCTGCACCATGTTGTCTCTTGGTACAAAGTGAATCATTTGTGTTCCAAGACGTTTTGCAAGCTGTTCGATCATCTCTTGTTCGTTATCAACTTTTCTTGAATTACAAATCAGACCTCCAAGTCTTACACCACCGGCATCAGCATATTTAACAATACCTTTGCATATGTTGTTTGCCGCATACATTGCCATCATTTCACCTGATACAACAATGTAGATTTCCTGTGCCTTGCCGTCTCTTATTGGCATTGCGAATCCTCCGCAAACAACGTCACCAAGAACATCATAAAAAGCGTAATCAAGACCTTTGTCTTCATCGTAGGCGCCAAGTTGTTCAAGCATATTGATACTTGTGATAATTCCTCTACCAGCACATCCTACCCCAGGTTCCGGTCCTCCGGATTCTGTACATGAGGTATTTCCGTATCCGATTTTCATGATATCATCGAGTTCAACGTCTTCGCCTTCTTCTCGCAATGTGTCGAGAACTGTTTTTTGCGCGAGGCCACCAAGCAAAAGTCTGGTTGAATCTGCCTTTGGATCACATCCTACAACCATGACTTTCTTTCCCATTTCTGCCAAACCAGCAACGGTATTCTGAGTTGTTGTTGATTTCCCTATTCCACCTTTACCGTAAATAGCTATTTTTCTCATATACGTCTCCTTGCTACACTATTTCGTTGATGCTGTATAATTCAGCATTTCCGCTTCGAGCGGTTAGAACTTTGTTCTTTTCTGTTTAGCTTATTGCAATAGCTGTGCCAAAAATGATTTTGAATGATTGGTGTTCTGCGTTTAGTTTTTGGTAATTTGTTTGTTTATAAGTAGTTAGTGTTTAAATAAACTTTTTAAAATTGACTTTTATTATGTTTTTGAAAAAGTTTTTACTTTTTGAATTTTTTACTTTAATGTTAAAAACTTAATGAAAAGACCTAAAATTTACATTTAGGTAAAATTTGGTTCCTCGTTTTCAGCAGCGGCTTTTCTGAATTTTCTGAAATCAAGACCGTATTTTTTCATCCTTATTCCTATCATTCTGTTTGTCAGACCTAGTTCTTTTGCTGCTTCACTCAGGTTTCCTTCAGCGCTTTTTAATGCTTCAACAAGCAGTTCGTATTCAAGAGCATCAAGCTGCTGCTGTAATGCTCCTTTTTGAGGATTATCTCTGTTTTTTGGAAGTCTCATCTGTAAAGTTGGTGGCAGGTGATAGCCGTGTATGACCTCATCTTCTGTAAGAATAACAGCGTGCTCAATACAGTTTTCAAGCTCTCTTATATTTCCGGGCCAGTGGTAGAGAAAAAGCATATCTATTGCCGGAGTAGAGATTCTTCTGACACTTTTATTGTTCTGCTTATTAAATTTTTTTATAAAGTGGTTTGCCAAAAGGGGAATATCTGTTTTACGTTCTCTAAGAGGGGGCACAGTAACTGGTATGATATTCAAACGATAGTAAAGATCTTCTCTGAAGGTTCCATTTGCTACACCTTCCTGAAGGTCTTTATTTGTCGCGGTTATTACTCTGACATCGCATTTTATTGTTTCGCTTCCACCAACTCTTTCAAATTCACGTTCTTGAAGAACCCGTAAGAGTTTTGTTTGAACATTGAGGCTAAGCTCTCCTATTTCATCCAGAAAAATAGTTCCGCCATGGGCGAGTTCAAAACGTCCCTTACGTTCTTTTACAGCACCTGTAAAGGCTCCTTTTTCATGCCCAAACAGCTCACTTTCTATGATGGACTCAGGAAGTGCCGCGCAATTGAGTTTAATAAATGGCTTTTCTTTTCTGCTGCTTTCATAATGTATACTTTTGGCAACAAGCTCTTTTCCTACACCGCTTTCTCCTAAAATTAGAACTGTAGCGGTTGTATCAGCTATTCTTTTCACATAATCAAAAACCTGCCGCATTATTTTAGAGTTTCCAATTATTTCAGGATTGCTGAATTTATCACGTAATTCACGGCTTAACCTTTTATTTTCTTCTATAAGAACCTGATTTTCTTCATGTCTTGCCTGATAGAGCCCTACAGCCTGAGACAGCATGGCTGCAGTGATTTGCATAAGACGCAGATCATCTTTCTGGTTTGCATCATTTGTAAATCCTCTCCCCGCGTTAAGTGTTCCGATAACTTCTTTTCCTGATTTTATCGGAACACAGATAAAAGAGGCTAAACCGTTGCCGTCATTTCTTACCGCGCCGGTTTTATTGAGGAATTTAGGTTCTTTAGATATGTCTGGAATTACCGCGGCAATACCTGTTTCAAGAACTTTCCCGGTAATTCCTTCTCCTGGGCTATAGACACCTCTGGCCCGTTCATTTTGAGAGATTCCATACCCTTCTTCTATTGAAATCTTTCCAGTTTTGCGGTTGTAAATAGTAATAGTGCCCCGATTCATGCCAAGATGCTGTGCCATAAGGCTTAAAACATTTTGAATTACAACAGAGATTTCAGCTTCTTCTGAAATACAGTTGCTCATTTCAAAAAGCAGTCTTAAAAACTCAGCATTTTTTTGGTCACACTGCTTGCATAATTCCTCTGGTGCTTTTTCGGACATTGTCTGCGTGTTCATGGTATAAGTTCTCCAATTCTCCAGGGGAGAGGTTCCGTCCATGTTCTGCCGCGTACTGTCTTATAAAAGGCAGCAGAACCTCTGCTGTTTCACGATCTATTTCAAGCGAACTTTTTGAGAGAAGATATTGAACTGCTTTTGTACCGCTGTGTCTTCCTGACAGGATGGATGTGCATCCTATTCCAAGTTTTTCAGGTGATACTGGCATAAATGCAAGCGGATCTTCTATTGTTGCCGCGGCATGAATGCCTGTCTCGTGACAAAAAACATTTTTCCCAAAAACAGGTTTGCCTGGATATATATCTCGCCCTGTAATTTCTTCAATGAAATTACTTAATTGCTTTAAAACCTTGAGATCTATTCTTGTTGATTGGCCTTTTAGCTTTTGGGTAAGGCCAATCTCTTCAATGCAGGCATTTCCGGCGCGTTCTCCCAAACCGAGAACTGTTCCGCTTATTGCGTCCGCTCCAGCATCAAGAGCTGTAAAAGCGTTTGCTGTTGCCATTCCTAAATCGTTGTGAGCATGAAATTCTGTTTCAATATTAATTTCAGATAAAATTTTAAACATATTGATGACTTCAGACGGAGTCATTATTCCTGCTGTATCTGCAATTCTTACTCTGTTACAGCCAAGCTGTCTTGCTATATTTGTCAGATATTTCAGGTACTGTATATTTGTTCTTGATGCGTCCATGAAACCAATACTGACTGTTTCGAAATCACAAAAGCATGCGTCTACGCAATTGGACATTACGTCTTCTACCCAGTTGTGATTCTTTTTTTGAATTTTTAAAAGTCTGTCAGATACCGGAACACTGATGTGAATTCCTGATGTTCCTGTACGTTTTGCTGCGTCTATATCCCTTGGATCGGCTCTGCACCAGCTGGAAACCTTAACAGGAAGATGTGACGCCCATTTAAGGAACTCGACATCTTCTTCTCCCATGACAGGGGTTCCTGCTTCAATTTCATCAACTCCTGATGCAGAAAGAAGCTCTGCTATCTTTTTTCTCTGGTTGATAGAGAACGCTACTCCAGCACATTGTTCACCGTCTCTAAGCGTGGAATCAATTATTATTTTTTTATTTATATTGATCATATTTATTAATAAGCAATTTCTATACCATGATTATTAATAAAATTTGTGTGTTTGTGATAGCCTGCTGTAAATATTCTTTTTAAAGGTTTTATACCTAATAATATTTACTTGTACATGGAGTTGTGGAATTATCTAAATTGTTATTATATAAATAATTATTTAAAAATATATCCATTTGGGAATATAAAATTATTGTAGCCTGCCTATAATAGTAAAATAATATCAAATATTAATTTTATGATTATTGTCAGTTTTTTTATTTTTACAAAAAGGTAAAAAAAAGTACAGCTCCGACATATGTGTAGGACGATACTTTTAAAAAAGTAGTTATTTTATGGTACAATTGTGGCAAATAATTGATAAAAACAGCTTAAGATGTAGTTGGCATGTGAATTGCATAGTAGTTCACGAATGAAGGAGTCAAAAATGAAATTAAATAATCTATTACCTCTGCTTTTAATATTTTTTGCTTTACCTGTATTTGCTTCCGGTACACAAGAGGAAGTTTCTGTTACTGTTTATGGCGCGGCCAGTACTTCTGATTTAGTCAGTGCTGTCTCGAAAATTTATAAGGAGAAATCCGGAATAGAAATAAAACTTAATGCTGCCTCAAGCGGAACTCTTGCCAGGCAGATAGAAGAAGGCGCAAACCCTGATATATATATTTCAGCATCAGGGAAGTGGATGAAATATGTAGAAGGACTTGATGTCATTTCTGATAGTACTGTTCTTATGAAAAATAGCCTTGTTTTAATTGCACCCATTGATACAAAAAAGGAAGAATTTTTGATGACTACAGAATCTTTACTTCCTGACTTTAAAGGAAGAATATCAGTTGCAGATCCTTCACATGCTCCGGCTGGACGTTATGCTGTTGAAGCTTTTAAAAATCTTGGCTGGTACATGGCTCTTGAACCTCGAATACAGCCCGGAGCTGATGTTAGAAAAGCTCTTTCTGTTGTTGAATTTGGAGAAACTGAATTAGGCGTTGTATATAAAACTGATGCTGTTCTATCAGACAAGGTTAAAATTCTTGCGACATTTCCGGAAGAATCACATTCGCCTATAAAATATTATTGTGGTCTTTTGAAAGACGCGTCTTCTGAAGGTTCTGATTTTTATAATTTTATAACAACAGATAAGGATGTTGCCGAATTGATAAAGGAGGCTGGATTTCTCCAGGATTAACTTCTGTTTTTCTTGCATGTCCAATTATAACTATGGAGTATATTAAATGATTCTTCCAATCTTGCTTTCTGTCAAGTTTGCGGCTTTGGCAACTGCCATTAATATTCCAGTAGCAGTTGTGCTTCAGCTTTTTCTTGTTAATCATGATTTTAGAGGAAAGCTTGTTATTGACGGATTAATTAATCTTCCGCTTGTAATGCCGCCGGTAACTACCGGATATTTACTGCTTATTCTTCTGGGGAAGAATGGGATTATTGGTTCATTATTATATTCATGGTGGGGTATTAGAATAGCGTTTACCCCTGCCGCGGCTGTTATTGCCTCAATGATTGTATCGTTTCCGCTTATAGCGCGTAGTCTGAAAATCTCTTTGGAGATGACTGATCACCGGCTTGAAGACGTTGCAAGAACCTTGGGGGCAGGAAAAGTTTCTACTTTTTTTCGTGTTACTTTTCAGATAATTCTTCCAGGACTTATAAACGGAGCCATTCTTGGCTTTGCCAGAAGTCTTGGGGAGTTTGGCGCTACAATGATTTTTGCCGGAAATATTCAGGGTGAAACAAGAACTATTCCTTTATCTGTATATACTTATCTTCAAATCCCCGGAAAGGAGCATTACGCTGCCGGGCTTGTAGCTGTTTCTATTGGTATATCTTTTGCGGCAATGATTTTATCTTCTGTTTTAAATAAAAAGAGAGAGAAATATGAACTTGCAGTTTGATTTGAAATTTAGCAGAGATGATTTTAATTTTTGTATGAAGGCTCAGTATGAAAAAGACATTACTGCGATATTTGGCCCCTCAGGTGCGGGGAAAACTACATTAATAAAGCTTCTTGCCGGGCTTTTAAAGCCTGATTCCGGTAAGATTATATTAAATGATCAGGTTTTGACTGATGTTGAGAATGGAATCTGTTTACCGCCTGAAAAGCGTTCTATGGGAATTGTTTTTCAGGAAAAGCTTTTATTTCCTCATATGACTGTAAAGCAGAATTTATGTTTTGGTGTAAGGTACGCGAAACGAAGTACAGTGAAACTTGATGAGATAATTGAAGTTCTTGGTTTATCAAAACTTTTAAACTCATATCCTTGTAACATCTCAGGAGGCGAGCAGCAACGAACCGCGATAGGTAGGGCCTTAATGTGCAGTCCACAGCTTTTGCTTTTGGATGAACCATTTAATGCTGTTGATTATACTTTACGAAGTGAAATTCTTGTTTATTTAAAACGCTGTAAAGTTATTTTTAACATTCCAATGATTGTTATAAGCCATGATCCGGAAGATCTCAAAAAACTTACAGATACTGTCCAGCTGATTGATAACGGTCATTCAGGCGGGTATGGCAATATTTATGAATTTACCAGAGAACGGGTTATAAATAATTAATTATTAACCAAAGTTATTATATTTGTCCAATTGCTTTGGGTAGAATAATTTTTGAGTTCCCTGTTTTAGTATTTCCTTGTATTTTTTCAAGCAACATTTTAGCTGCTTCCTGATAAATTTCAGCAGGTCTTAGATTTACTGACATAAGTCTAAATGGAAGAAAGTCTCCAAACGGCATGTTGTCATAACCTGCCAGAGGGATATCGGTTTGAATATTTATTCCTGATGCTTCAAGTGCGTATCCTGCTCCGGCGGCTGTTATATCGTTTACTGCCGCTATCCCGTCTATTTTTCCATTTTTTATATCTTTGATAAGATTACCTGCCGTCTTAAAGCCAGCCTCACGCCCTATATTTGTTTCAATTATTCTTATGCTGTCGCCGTAAACTGATATAAATCCTTCAAGTCTTTCTCTATTTGGGGCAACACTCTGTGTAAATCCTGTAATATAGACAGGTTTTTCGCATCCCGCTTTTTTTAAAAGTTCTGCCTGAAGTCTTCCGCCTTCAGTATTATCTGTACAGCATCTTGGGTGGGGTGAAAAATCTTTTGTATGATGCCCGATAACATATGGAATTGGGGAATCCGCAATCATTTCAGCTTCTTCTGTCATATCAACATCGTAGCAGATAAGGCCGTCTGTTTGTCCCTGAAGTTTTAGCATATCTTCTTTTGTGTTTATTGTCGCCAGATTTAAATGAAACATGCTTTCATCAATTATATCTTTGACAGAGTGTAGAACCTCTGCGTAAAACCATTTAAAGAGCGGCAGATCGGCCCAGTAGTATTCACGCTTTTTCTTTTTGAACTCAACAAGGGTGATTGTTCCGCTTCCGTTCCGCCTAAGAGCACTGGCTGCTTTATTGGGAACATATCCAAGTTTTTGCGCGGCCTTTAATACGGCATTTTTTTTCTCTGGACTAACGCTGTCCGGATTATTGTAAACCCTTGAAACGGTAGCGCTGCTCACGCCTGCTTCTTCTGCTACATCGTCTCTTTTAGGGATTGACTGCGGATTCATGTTGTAGTATTGTACACGTGTACAAAATAATGTCAACAGTTATTATCAGAGGGCAGAATTATGAATTTTAATGAAGATCCGCATAGACGGCTTAATATTTTAACAGGTGAGTGGGTGAAAGTTTCTCCTCATAGAACAAAGAGGCCTTGGAATGGTCAGGTTGAAAAACTTCCTCTCGAAAAGATGCCAGAGTATGATCCTGGCTGTTATCTTTGTCCAGGCAATGAACGCTCAGGTGGTGTTAAGAATCCTGACTATAAAGAAACATTTGTTTTTAATAATGATTTTATGGCCATTTTGCCGGAAACAGAACCTGACACATATGATAATGGCCTTCTTCAGGCCAAAACAGAGCAGGGGCTGTGCCGGGTTATTTGTTTTTCTCCAAGGCATGATTTAACTCTTGCGTTAATGGAGCCGTCAGATGTTCAGAGAGTTGTGAAGCTTTGGATCTCTCAGTATCAGGAGCTTGGGGCTATGGACTTTATTAATCATGTTCAGATCTTTGAGAACCGCGGCGCTGTAATGGGCTGTTCCAATCCGCATCCGCATGGTCAGATTTGGGCGGAACGCGAAGTTCCTGATCTTCCGGCTAAAGAGCTTGAAAATCAGAAGACTTATTATGATAAAAATGGTTCCTGTCTTCTTTGTGATTATCTTGAACAGGAGCTTTCAGATGGCAGCCGTATTGTTTATGAAAATGAAGGCTTTGCTGTTCTTGTTCCATTTTGGGCTGTCTGGCCCTATGAGACAATGATTTTGCCAAAGCGCCACATGGAATCAATAGATCAGCTTACAGATAAAGAAGTAATTGAGCTTGCTGATGCAGTTAAAACACTTGGCATTAAGTATGATAATTTATTTCATACAAGGTTTCCTTATTCAATGGGAATCCACCAGAGGCCTACTGACGGCGGCGAATATCCTGAAGCTCATTTTCATTTTCATTATTATCCGCCGCTATTACGCTCTGCTACAGTGAAAAAATTTATGGTTGGGTATGAAATGCTTGCCATGCCTCAGCGTGATATAAGCGCTGAAACCGCTGCTAAAACTCTAAGAGAGCTTTCAAATATACATTTTAGTGAGTCCGAGGAATAAGATATGGCAGTAGTAAGTGAAATAATAGGTGAAATAACTTCAGCAAAGGCTGATAATATTTTCCTTGAAATATATAAACCTGAAAAGTTGGAAGAACAGAAGTCTCGCTATATTAATCTTCTTTCAAGGCATAAGGAGCTTTTTGGAGACGTTGAGGCTATGGTTATAAGCGCTCCGGGGCGGACTGAGCTTGGAGGCAATCATACAGATCACAATCATGGTAATGTCCTTGCCGGAAGTGTAGATTTTGATTCTGTTTGTGTCATATCAGCTTCTTCTAACAATATGGTTGCATTTGTATCAGAAGGTTATGATTCTATTTCTTTGGATAGTTCAGATCTTGAGGTTAAAACAGAAGAAAAAGATACAACAGATGCCTTGATAAGGGGAATCCTTTTTCGTTTTACAGAGCTTGGTTATAAAATTGGTGGTTTTAACCTTAATATGGAGTCAAGTGTTCTTCCCGGATCAGGGTTAAGTTCTTCAGCATCTGTTGAGGTGATGATAGGAACTGCTCTTAGTGAATTATTTAATGATGGAGAGGTCGGGTTTGTAGAGGTTGCCCAGATCGGTCAATATGCTGAAAACCTCTATTTTGGTAAAGCTTGTGGGCTTATGGATCAGGTGGCCTGTGCTGCTGGCGGGGTTGTTGGAATAGATTTTAAAGATCCGGCTGCTCCTGTGATAAAGCCTGTTAAAGTAAATTTCAGCGAAAATGGATACAGGCTTATGATTACAGATGTAAAATCCAGTCACGCGAATTTATCAGATGAATATAGTGCAATGCCTATTGAAATGAAATCTGTAGCGAATGTTCTTGGAAAAGAAGTTTGCCGCGAAATTTCAATGGAAGAGATTATTGCAAATATTGACAAGATCAGAAAAGAATGCGGTGACAGAGCTGTTATCAGAGCTATACATTTTCTAAATGAAAATAACAGGGCTGTTTCACAGCTTGAAGCGTTGGAGAATGGTGATATTGACACCTATTTAAAACTTGTAAACGGCTCAGGAAATTCATCTTTTAAATATTTACAGAATGTGTATGTAAATTTTATGCATAAAGATCAGGCTGTAAGTATAGCTCTTGCGGTTACTGAGGATTTTTTGAATTCTTGCGATCCTGAAGGTCCTTGCGCGTGCCGTATTCAAGGCGGAGGTTTTGCCGGAACTATTCAGGCCTATGTTCCTAACGAATCAATGGCAGAATATATAACATTGATGGAAAATGTTTTTGGCAAAGCAAGCTGTTTTGAGCTTGTTATCAGAAACAAACCTGCTTGCCGGGTTTTATAGTTTTAAGAAATAATTTATGGGCGCTGTTTTAGCGCCCTTGTTGTTAGTTTTTTGTTTCGCTTACAACTTCATCAAAGATTCTATCCATTTCTGCATCATCCTGTTTAACTATTGCGTTAATAATGAACATGCATATAAAGTTTGCAATGAAACCTGGAACAATTTCATACATTACAGAACCAAGGCCAATTTGCTTCCATAAAACAAGAACGACTGCTCCGGCAATCATTCCTCCAAGAGCTGACTTCCAGCTTGTTTTTTTTGAAAATAAAGCCATTAAAATTACAGGACCAAAAGCGGCGCCAAAACCTCCCCAGGCATAACTGACAAGTCCCAAAATTGAATTGTCCGGCTTAAGGGCAAGCAGCATTGCTATTACAGAAATAATAATTACACAGATTCTTCCAACTATAATAAGCTCTTTTTCAGATGCGTCTTTTTTTATAACCTTTTGGTAAAAATCTTCTGTAAGAGCAGAAGATGAAACAAGAAGTTGAGAATCTATCGTAGACATTATTGCTGAAAGTATTGCGGCAAGAAGGATTCCTCCAATCCAGGGGTTAAAAAGATCGGCTATCATGTAGATGAATACTTTTTCAGAATCTCCTCCCGGTGGGGTCGCGTACATTGCTGTTCCTATAAGCCCGACAAAAATAGCACCTGTAAGTGAGATTATTACCCAGATTATCGCGATTATTGTAGAGCTTGATACTTCTTTTACACTTTTTATACTCATAAAGCGTACCAGAATATGAGGTTGGCCAAAGTATCCTATACCCCAGGCAGCTGAGGAAATAATTGCAAGAAATGCACCCATTCCTGCTCCATTAACCATGCTTGTAGAAATACCTTTTGCAATGAGGGCTGTATTAATACTTTTAAATCCTCCAACACCTTTAAGTGCCGCTATTGGTACTACAACAATTGAGATAAACATTAAAATTCCTTGAAATAGATCTGTCCAGCAAACTGCCATAAAGCCGCCCAGCATTGTATATAAAACAATGACAACACATCCAATTATAACAGCGAGTTTATAATCAAGGCCAAACATTGATTCAAATAATTTACCTGCTCCAGCCATTCCGGAAGACGCGTAAACAGCAAAAAATATTAAAGTGATAATTGCGCAAATCACCCTGAGAAGACCTGTTGGATCTTTAAAACGTTCTTCAAGAAAACTTGCCATTGTAAGTGAATTGGTTTTTTCTGTGTAAACACGCAGACGGGGGGCGACTAATATCCAGTTAAGGAGTGTTCCAATAAAAAGCCCTATAGCAATCCAGCTTTGACTTACTCCTGAAAGGAACACTGCTCCGGGTAATCCCATTAAAAGCCAGCCTGACATATCACTTGCTTGTGCAGAAAGAGCAGTAACCCATTTTCCCATACCTCGACCACCCAAGAGGTAATCTTCTATGTTGGATGTTTTTTTGTAGAAATAAAATCCTACTCCTAAAAGAAAAATTAAATAGACAATAAATGTAATAATTGTAGCCGTCTGAGCCATAAAGCCTCCTTTTAAATTTAACAATGAGAAATTAAAAGTTTTATACTGATGAGTCCTTTTTTGAACTCGTCTCTTTAGAAAGAGATTTTGAAGCAAAATCTTACAACTGTATGTAATTATATATATTATAAAAAGTTGTATTTATATTATCCTGCAATTTTATAGGCATAGAGACAATATTGCAAGAATAAAAAAATTATAGCAGTGAGGCTCTTTCAAAACTTTTTAAGTTTTGAAAGACCTTCAATAATTTAAAAATAGGAGTAATCGAAGAAATTGTTATACAGAGGAAGTTTACCTAATAATTAAAAGACTTGTCAGAGTTCATTAGAGGTCAACTCCCTGAGGCCTGTTAATTACAGAGACTATCCAGCATTTCAAAGAATCCAGGATATGTTATATCAACGGCTTCTGAATCTGTTATTATGGTTTTTCCTTCAGCTTTAAGCGCGGCCACTGCAAGCGCCATTACAACACGATGATCACCATGGCCTTCAACTTTACAACCTTTAAGTTGTTTTCCGCCATGAATAATTAGTCCATCGTCAAGCTCTTCTATCTCTGCTCCCAGTTTTGTTAACTCTTCGTGCATAACCGCTATACGATCTGTTTCTTTTAAGCGCGCCTGTGGAACGTTATAAAGTTTTGTTGTTCCTTCGGCAAAACAGGCTGTTACGGCCATTATAGGAAGGGCATCAGGTGTTTTATTTAGATCAAAATTATTTGCTATCAGTTTTTTTTCGGGACATGATGAATGTCCGGGGCCTGTGATACTGACTGTATCTGTTGTGGAAGTGATAACGCAATTCATCATTTTAAGATAATCAATAACTGCTTTATCTCCTTGACTGTCTGTTACATCAAGACCTTTTAATGTAAGTTTTGAACCTGTAATTGCCGCTGCGCAAAGAGGAAAAGCTGCTGATGAAAAATCACCTGGAATGGCTTTTTTGAATGGTGTATATTTCTGATTTCCAGGTATTATGAATTTTTTAAAATTATCATTTTTGTACTTAATATCCTGTTCATCAAGCCATTTTAGAGTCATCTCTACATAAGGCTGTTCCATTAAAAGCGGGACCTCGATTATTGTTTCTTCTTTTGCAAGAGGAGCAGTAATTAGTAGTGAGGATAAGTATTGGCTGGTTGGGCACTCTATAGAAGTTTTTCCTCCGGTAATAGGCCCCTTAATATTGAATGGCGCGCATCCGTTGTCACTTCCTTTTATTTGGGCTCCAAGATCTGAGAGTGAGTCTAAAAGCGGTTTTACCGGTCTTTTTTGTATTTGTTCATCTCCTGTAAAAAATATTTCTTCAGAAGACAGCGAGGCTATTCCGGCCGCAAGATAAAGTGTTGTTCCTGAATTACCAACATCAATATTCTTTATTTTGGAAGGAAAGTTGCCTCCTGTTCCTTTTACGATCCATTTATCTTCTTTTCTGATTATTTCTGCGCCAAGAACTTTGCATGCATCAATGCAGGATCTTGCGTCAGCAGAATCAAGAGGATTGATTAATACGCTCTCACCATCAGCCATGGCTGCAAATAAAAGTGCTCTTATTGTATGCGATTTTGATGAAGGTATCAGAAGTTCTATACTCTCATTTAATTTGTTTTTGTCTATGAAATAAATTGTTGCGTCCATAAGCAATTATACATTACAATTATAGTTGTGTCTTTTTTTAGGATTAACAAAAAATATAATAACAATGTTAAAAAAAAGATAAATGAAGAAATCTGTTTGATTTCAATGCATAGATTAAGGTTTTTTATACCATTTTTTATTGCATTTTTAATTTTTGATATAATCCTTAATTTTACCAATTCTGTTCGGTACAGCTATCGTAATTATTATTTATCAATTGATTTTGTTACATTTTTGTTTTTTCTGTTAACTATTCCATTGGTCTTTTTTAAAAAACTGAATACCATTGAAGATCTTACTTTGCGTGATTTTTTAGTTCAGCATTTATGCGGGTTAATAGTAATTTTGTGGGGCGCAAGTAATGCTACATTTCATTATTTTTCTTCCGGAGGAGTTTCTTCTCTTGTTATTACTACCATATTTTCAGGTTCATTTTTTCTTATAAATTCATTTACCTACGCCTTATTTATACTTTTTGGTATTATTTTCTTACATTTATGTGTATTACCTTTTGAGAGCCTTAACCCTGTAAAGTTGAGTATTCCAAATATTCTTTCTATTCAGTTGTCTGCCATAGTTGGAGTTCTTCTTGATTCTTTTCACAGAAATTCTATAA
>JAQQAK010000097.1 GCA_028527945.1 Spirochaetaceae bacterium | reverse complement strand
CTCCGGAAAATCCTGATAATCCTCTTGATCAATGGATACTGTCAGAAGCAGAGAAACTTGTTTTGGAAGTTACAAATCAATTGGAATCTTATGAGCTGCAGAAAGCTATCGCGCCAATTTTGAATTTTATTGATCTTCTTAATAACTGGTATATCAGACGTTCTCGAAGAAGATTTTGGCGTTCAGAAAATGATTCTGACAAACTTCAGGCATATGAAACTTTATATTCTGTTTTAATGAAGCTTATTACAGTGGCAGCGCCTTTTATTCCATTTATTACAGAAGAGATTTATATGAATCTCAAAACTGAAGGTACTCCTGATTCTATACATCTTGGCAGCTGGCCTGAATATAATGAATCTATAAGAAATCTTGAGCTTGAAATGAAGATGGCTCTTACACGTCAGGCTGTTTCTATGGGAAGAGCTTTACGTTCAATGCATTCACTAAAAACAAGACAGCCTTTAAAGGCTTTACACCTTGTTACAAGAGATGAAAAAGAAAAACTCGTTTTACAGGAAATGGCTGATATTATTGCTGAAGAGCTTAACGTAAAGGAAGTTATTTTCAAAGATAATGAGGAAGATCTTGTAGAATATAGTGCAAAAGCTAACTTCAAGGTACTTGGAAAGCAGCTTGGGCCTAATATGAAGACAGCTGCTGCTGCAATAGCAGAGCTTAAGCCTTCTGAGATTCAGTCTCTTATTGAAGGAGCTACTCTTTCTTTAGATTTAAGTTTTGGTACTTTAGAAATAACCGAAGAATCTGTTGTTATACAGAGAAGTGAAAAAGCTAATATGAAGGTTCTGAATGAAGGCTCATTAACAGTTGCCCTTGATTCTGAACTTACAGAAGAGCTTGTTCAGGAAGGTATTGTAAGAGATATCGTAAGATCTGTGCAGAATCTTAGAAAAGAAAAAGATCTTGATGTTTCTGATAGAATAGTACTTTTTGTGTCAGGAAGTGAAAAAATTAAAGACTCTGTAAAAGCTTTTCAAGATTACCTTTCAACGGAAACTCTTACAGATAAATGGACATGGGAAAATAATGAAGATGCGCAGAAGGTTGAATGCGGCGGTGAAGAATGTTTTATCGCCATTCAGAAAGCATAATAAATATTTAAAGGCCGCGGTTCTTTTGAGCGCGGCTATTTTTTCTTTCTCCTGTACGACAGTATCGATACAGGATGAAGTAAGCAGCAATTCACAGCTTTTGCCTGAGGAATCAAATATAGTAATAAAAGCTGATTTGGAACCAAATAAAGAACTTGTAAATTCTGTGGTTGCCGCTATAGATTCACCTTCAGTTACCAACATACAGAAGAAGTTTCTTAACAGAACTGACAGTGTCTGGGCTGGAATTACTTTAGATGAAACTTCTGAAGGAACAGATAGTTTTAATGGAAGCTTTATTTTTGAAGGACGTTATCCTTCTTCTATAATCTCTATTGGAATGGCTAATGATTCATGGACTAAAGATTATTTTGTTTCTGAAAGTGAATCTACAAAGCGTTTAAAATACTGGAAAGAGAAAGAGGGCAATATTCAGGTTGCAGTGCCTCAGAATGACCTTCTATGCGTTTCTACTGGTAACATTGATAAAATATGTTATTCAATTTTAGAACGTGATTATACACCTGTGAGCAGCGAATGGCTTAACTTTGAAAGAAATTCTGACATTGCTATTATGGTAAAAAATCTTGAGCCGCAGCAGTTTGCTAGCTTTGTTCCTGAGTTTAAAAAGATACCGCTTGAATCTGTTTTTTTATCTATGAGAAAGATTCAGTCTTCATATGATATTACAGGAATCTTTCACATGGAAAATGAAATTAACGCGGCTTTATTTACAGCATTATTTAAAATAATGGTTTTAAGTGCTAAGACAGAAACAGGTGAAAAAATGTTTAAAGATAGAAAAGCTGTTAACATTGAAAAAAAAGGAAAAGATGTTGTTGTTACAGGTATGTTACTACCTACAGAGACAATAACATCTATAGTTATAAACTGGTGCAACCAGGCAGAAATACTGCCTGTTAATTGAGGACAATAAAATGATTGGTATAGTAGATTATGAAGCAGGCAATTTGCGAAGTGTAGAAACAGCTATGCGTTATCTTGGCGCGGATTTTTTTATTAGCGGAGAACCTGAGAAGCTTCTTACAGCAGATCGTATGATTTTTCCTGGAGTAGGCGAGGCTAAAGCATCAATGAATGTTTTAAATAAAACTGGTCTTGGTACTGCAGTAAAAGATTTTGTTAAAACTGGTAAACCTGTTTTGGGAATATGCCTGGGATGTCAGATTTTCTTTGATCATAGCGAAGAACGTGATACAAAATGTCTTGGTGTTATACCTGGAGAAATAAAAGAATTTTCATCTGATCTTGGTTTAAAGGTTCCACATATGGGATGGAATCAGGTAGAACACAGAGGGCGACATCAAATTTTTAATGAAATACCAGAAAACTCATCATTTTATTTTGTTCATTCTTTTTATCCAATGCCTGAAAATCTTGAATATGAGATTGGCAGGACTGAATACGGAATAGAGTTTTCGTCCGCAGCTTGTAGAGAAAATGTTGCTGCTACGCAGTTTCACCCTGAGAAATCCGGTAAAATAGGATTAAAACTCCTTGAAAACTTTATAAATTGGGAGATCTAATATGCTACAGAAAAGAATTATTATATGTCTTGATGTTCGTGATGGAAAGACAACTAAAGGAATAAAGTTTAAAGGCAATGTTGATATAGGCGATCCAGTTGAAATGGCAGCTGAGTATTATAATCAGGGTGTAGATGAGCTAGTTTTTTATGATATTACAGCATCTTCCGAGAAACGTGGAATAATGCTTGATGTTGTTGAGCGTGTCGCAGAAAAAATTTTTATACCTTTCTGTGTTGGCGGTGGAATAGCAAATGCTTCTGATATGCGCGCTGTTATTCTTGCTGGAGCAGAGAAGGTTAGTGTTAACTCACAGGCTGTAAAAAATCCTGACATTATTTCTGAAGGAGCAGGTATTTTTGGTAGACAGTGTATTGTTCTTGGTATGGATGCCGCAAAAGACAAGAGTATGCCTTCCGGTTACAGGGTTGTAATAAATGGCGGACGGACAGAGACTGAGCTTGATGCTTTAGAATGGGCTTTAAAAGCTGAAAGTTTAGGTGCTGGAGAGATTGTATTAAACTCAATAGACGCTGATGGAACTCAAGATGGATATGAGTTAACAATTACCAAAATGATTTCAGAGGCAGTTGGTATTCCTGTTGTTGCCTCAGGAGGCGCTGGTAAATCTGAGCATTTGAAAGATGTATTGACAAAAGGCAAGGCTGATGCAGCTTTAGTTGCTTCTATGGTACATTTTGGCGGATACACCGTTAATGGAATTAAAGAGTATCTGAATAATGAAGATATACCTGTCAGACTTACTTAAAGAATGTCTTTAGAGGATCAAACATCATAAATTGATGTTTGGAGTTAAAATTGCTTGACGATTAATTTTGATATTATTATATTTGGTTATCATACAGAATAAACTGTATCAATAATTCTAATCCGACAGGAGAATAAAGATGCCTACTTACGAATATGAATGCCAGAGCTGTGGTCATAGATTTGAAGCTTTTCAGAGCATGTCGGATGAGCCGTTAACAGAATGTGAAAACTGTAAAGGTCCGGTAAAACGACTCATTTTCGGTGGAACTGGAATAATTTTTAAAGGCAGTGGATTTTATGTAAATGATAGTGCCAAAGCCGGAAAACAGAGTACCCAAGCTTCAAAGAGCGGTAATACTGAGCATTCAGAAAAAACTTCGGCCTCAGATAATAAAAAGTCTTCTGAAAAAAAGGTTGAAACAAAATCTGATTCATCAAAGAGTAAAGCTGCCGCTGTTAAATAAAAACAGCGGTTTTTTTAATAAATTTTATTTATAATATAAAAATATCAAGACAAAATGAAAAACTTAAAATAGAATATTATAATCCTATGAATACAAGATTTTTGAAAATTTTTATTTTTACATTAATTATAAACATTTTAATTCTTTCAACTTTATTTGCGCGACCCAATTATAAAGACCAATGGCCCAGTTCAATTTTTCCTGATAATATTCCTGAAGAAAGTAACATAAATAAAATTACTGAAACTGCTTTTATAATAGAAGATGATAAAGATCTTGAACGTACTGAAGAATATAAAATGGTCTTAGTATTTGATGAAAAAGGTTTTTTAACTGAAGAAGAATATTTTAACAGTGATGGAAGCAATGCTAACGCGATAGAATATAAATATGAAAATGGTCAGTTAGTTAATAAAATTCAAAGTTATCCTAATGCTAAATATTCAGATAATGAGTTTTTTGAAACAACAAAAGATGGTCGAATATTATCTGCAAAGAAGGTTTTTTCAGCAGGCCATTACGGATGGACGTATAAAAACACTTATGATAATCATGGACGGCTTCTTTTAACGAGTAAGTATGACAGATATTGGAGTAATAAACTCGTATATAGCCGTATATTTAAGTATGATGAGAAAGGCCGCCTTTCAGGCACTGAAGGATATGGAATGTCTTCAGAGTTACTCTGGCGGGATGTATTTAAATATGATGAAGACAATAAAATTATTGAAAATATCAAATATAATCCAGAATCAGAAATCGTTGTAAGAATAATAAATGAATATGATAGCCATGGAAATTATGTGCGGCGTGAGTTTTTTGACAGAAACGGAAGCTCATATGCTGTTTATAGCTACGGATGGGAATATGACAACAGAGGAAATTGGACTTCTATGATAATTGGACGTGAACAAAAAGGTAGCGATTCAGAGTTTATTATTCCAGATTCACTTGTGATTCGTGATATCGAATATTCCGACTGAAAAAATCATGCATAAGAATAAAACGTTGAATAAAAAAGCTTTTCCATGGTTCTGGCACAGCTCTATGTGTTAATTCTTCAATAGGTGTAATAACAACATCTCTGTTTGTGTCCATAATGTTTGCTATTGGAATAGCTGAAAGCTTTTCAAGTCTTGGATTTTTACCATCAAAAGATAGTTTTAACTGAACTATGGCAGAATCTCCGGTGTAGGACCATTCTTCTTCAGGTAAAACAGGATCTGCTATTCTGCCCTGACCTGATATAAAGTTTCCCATAGAGTTCATAATTACTGTTTCACGGTCTTCATATTTTATTACATCTATAGGCTGAACTACATGAGGGTGATGTGACCATATAATATCAACGCCAGCATCAGCTGCCTGTTGAAAAAATAGAGTCTTATATTTTATAGGTTCTGTTCTGTACTCAACTCCGCCATGAAATGCAAGTATAAAAAGATCATAATCTTTTTGAGCTTTTGAAAGCCAATCAATATAATCTTGCCGTTCATCTTTATCTCTAATATTAATAATAGTGAGATATTTATCCTCTGTTTTTCTATTTGAGAATTGAGTAGCTGAAGTGTAACCTATTTTCCAGCCTTTAATATTGATAGTTTTTATTTCAGGCTCTTCAAGCTGAGTATTTGATGCCCCTGCGAAATAAATATCACGACCTTCAGACTTATAATCCTGAACAAGAGAATTAAATGCTTCAACTGTTGCCAATAATCCTGATGTCCCCTGATCATTTGTATGATTATTAGCAATAGACATTACATCTATTCCTGCGTTAATAGCAGCTTTCACATATTTGGGGTGAATATTAAAAACAGGGTAACTTGCCTGTCTTAAAAAGGGATTTACCGGAAACTCAACATTACTGAAAGACAAATCATCATATTTTATCAAATACTCAATGTCTTTGTAGATTAAAGAATAATCAGACATTGAGTAATTAATAACATGAGCCATCATATCGCCGGTGAAGCTTAATGTTAAAGGCTTTTTAACATCTTCTGAAAATACAGAAAATGCATTAACAAATATTAAAGCGAAAATTATTACTGTCTTAAAATATTTGCTCAATTACCTCTTCCAACGTTTCAACAGGATGAAACGTGATACCCTTTTTAATATGCTCAGGTATTTCTGAAAGATCTCTTTCATTAGCTTTCGGGATTAAGATGGTTTTAATACCAGCCCTTCTGGCTGCAATTGTTTTTTCTTTTAATCCGCCTATAGGAAGAACCTTTCCAGTGAGAGACATTTCTCCGGTCATTGCAAGCTTCTTTTTCATTGTCTTGCCTATGGCAAGAGACAGAAATGCTGATGCCATCGTAATACCTGCTGAGGGCCCGTCTTTAGGAGTTGCTCCCTCAGGAATGTGTAAGTGTATCATGTTCTTTGAGAAAAAGTCAGGAGCTGCTCCATATTTTTTTGCCATTGATTTTATAAATATATGCCGTACATAAGTGTATGCAATATTTGCTGACTCTTTCATTACATCACCCATCTGGCCTGTAAGTTTTAATCCTTCTTTACCTGGCAGCTCTATTGCTTCAATCATCAAGGTGTCTCCGCCAAAGTTTGTCCAGGCAAGCCCTACTGCTGTTCCGGGTTGAGTAACAACCTTGACTTCATCTTCTCTGAAAACAGGTTTTCCGAGATATTCCTCAAGATTATCTGGTTCAATTATAAATGGAGGTTCTGCTTCATTTAAAACAATCTTATGCGCTATTTTCCTATGTATTTTATCAAGCGCTTTTTCATAATTTCTCATTCCGGCTTCACGTGCATAATTTACAGCTATTGCTGACAGTGCTTTTTGACTATATTTAACATCAATTTTATTGAGCCCTGATTTTTCAAGAGATTTCGGAATGAGATATTTTTTTGCAATTGTAGTTTTTTCTTTTTCAATATAGCCGGAAAGTCTTATTACCTCCATTCTGTCAAGAAGAGGTCTTGGAATGGTATCCAAAGAATTTGCTGTTGTTATAAATAGTATGTTGCTTATATCAAAAGGTAAATCAAGATAATGATCTCTAAAAGATGTGTTCTGCTCAGGATCCAGTACTTCCAAAAGGGCAGAAGAGGGGTCTCCTTGATAGGATTTTCCAAGTTTATCAATTTCGTCTATCATAAAAACGGGATTACTGGTTTTTACTATTTTAAGCCCCTGAAGAACTTTACCAGGCATTGCTCCTACATAAGTACGACGATGTCCCTTTATTTCAGCTTCATCTCTCATTCCTCCAACAGAGAACCTGAAAAACTTCTTATTAAGAGCGCTTGCAATAGATTTACCTACAGATGTTTTTCCAACTCCAGGCGCGCCAACCAGGCAAATAATTGAACCCTTTGTGTCATTTTTAAGTTTACGAACTGCAAGATATTCAAGAATACGCTTCTTGACATCTTCAAGGCCATAGTGATCTCTGTCCAATATTTTAGCAGCTTTTTTTATATCATAGTCTTCAGCTTCCGGCGGCAGCCAAGGAAGGTTTACAATTGTGTCAAGATAGTTTCTGGTGACAACAAATTCTGAAGAGTTAGGATCCATTAATTTAAATTTTTCGAGTTCCTGATTAACCTGTTCTTTTACTTCGCCTTCAAAATTAAACTTTTCAATGGCTTCTGCAAAACGAAGATATTCGCCGCTTTTTCCATCAGAAGGAACCCCAAGCTCATCTTTTATTGCTTTTAACTCTTCTTTTAGAAAATATTCGCGCTGATTCTTTTCAAGTTTTTCATTTATCTGATTTTGAATTTTACGCTGAATTTTCATAACTTCCTGTTCTTTTTTTATATGAATAAGAACAGATTCCAGACGTTGCTGAAT
>JAQQAK010000096.1 GCA_028527945.1 Spirochaetaceae bacterium | reverse complement strand
GTAAGTGGAATTTCCTGTTTTGCACTCGATTTTGATTACAGTGGTAATCTTGGGTACTTTATGGAAATGGATGATAATACAAACGATTCAACATCCAATCTTGGAAAAGTACGTTTAAATTTGACAGCAAGTGGAGATTATAATACCGCTATAGTTCAACTTCGTAATGATGGAATGAACGGAACTACAATCACTGCTTCAGATATGTATATTAAATATGCTTATTTAAAAACTGACATTGCCGCCATCTTTGCTCTTGACAACATTGGCATAACAACAAGATTTGGTAAATTTGAAGAATGGGCAACCAATTGGAATTACGCTACATCAACACACAGAGAAATGCATGTTGAAGAATCCTGGTGCAATGGTAATGTAAGTGATATGGGACAGGCTGCAATAAATGTAGATGTTGGAGCTATTGGATTTTTGGCATACGCAAACTTTACAGACAATGATTTCACCGATGTATATTACAAAGCAGGTATTTATTCCGGTTCAGCATTTCCTGTTGAGGGTTTAAACTTTTTTGCAAGTTTTAGCGGTGGAAATGATGATATGTATGTAAAAGCTGACATGGGATATAGCATGACAATAGGTGATGGCATAGGTTTTTACATTCCAGTAGATATTTTATATGAAATCACTGATTCTGATCTATATTATGGTTCTGGTGTAAAAGTAAGCAATATAGCTGGACTTATAGATTTCAACTTTGGAATTGGTGGAGACACTAGTGCATCAGATAATTATGTAAGTTCTATGGACGCTGAACTCTATGTTAGACCTATAGACAACGCAGCAATCTTTGCAAAACTTTACACAAGTCCTACAAATTCAACTACAGGATTCTTTAATGCTGTTGACTTTGGTGGAAAATATAAATTTGACATGATGACATTCTATATGGGTTATGTTTACGCAGCGGAAAAATACACTACTGCAGGTGATGGAAATACTCTTTGCGTATGTGAAGATGACAGCACATCTCGTTATGGTGTTTATGGTAGTGGATTCTACCTCGCAGCAAAATTGGACTTCTAATTTTTAAAAGGGGCTACAACACGCAGCCCCTTTTCATTTCTTATAAAAGAGACCAACTAAGAAAAACTAATATATATACTATTTCTTTTCAGGAATATTGAACTGCCGACTATCAAAATTATCACCGCCAAGCCAAAAATCAATTTTAATGCCTTTATCTATACGAGTAACATCAGTATGCTTAACTTGCCATCCAAGAAGATTTAAACGTGATGAACCAAGAAGATCATGGCCAGTCATAGCACCATAATATCCAGCTAATTCCGGTCGTTTTTGAGAATTTAAATCTTTCTCCATCTGTTCAATCTCCGCATCAGTATGTTCAGCATCATCCATAACACTTAAATGAAGACCATCCTCTTCCTGGTGCAGCGAAATAACAAGACGCATAGGATCACTTTCAAGCATATAACTTGAAATTTCACTAATTAAATGAGTAATAAGTTCTCTTCTTTTCATCTCAGCCTATTTTCCTTTTTATTGGTTCTATACCATTGAAAAAATGCTATTAAAAACGTTGCTGTTAGCCCTCCGGCAAAACCATTATTATAAAGATTCATTCCCCCCTGCCATGTCCCACTCTGTGAGACAAGCAAAAGATGTAAAAAACCGGCAATTATTCCCGGCAGTATTCCAAACTGGCCAGCTATGGGGCTTAATGTTGTACAGAAAATAACAGCAAGCTGAACTCCTGGAGAATCCAATGGAATTTTAAAAATCAGGGCAGAAACTATTACGCCAATAACAACTGGCCAGGCATTCTTAAGATTAGTGCCAAAAGCAGAGAATCCCATAATTGTAAACAAGCCGCCAAGAACTGGCCCATTAAAGTCTCCGCCTACAAAATGAATATACATTGCTCCAACAAGACCAATAAGACCTGCATTGATAAAAACACCGCCAAAAGACGTTGAATCAATAAAATCGGACGGTAGACGTCCAGTCTGTGTCTGAATTTTTTTAAAATCACTTAAACTTTTTACACCGCCATCCATTAGCCCTAATACTATTAGAATAAAACTAATCACCGGAACTAATAACTCAAGCAGTAAAGGCTGCCCTGAAAACCAATATGAGACATTATCAAGACTGGCTCCTCCTGCCTTCAAAAGTGATGCGGCAAAAAGACTCAAAAAGCCGCATGTAAGCCCCATATTGTATAAATTATAACCTTGATGCATGTGCAGCATAGAAACAGCCATTGACGGAAGCAAGAAACCTGTAAAAATCCCACCAGCTGCTCCCAGTATGATTGAAAGGGGCAAAGGCAAACCAAGTTCAAACGCTATTGCAGAAACAAGAGGACCAAGAGCTGTCCCAAAAAGTGCAATGATTATATATTCCCTAAAAGTTTTTTGTGTGTATTTCGCGGCAAGAAAAACACCAAATAATATAGGAAGAATGTTAAGAAGAGTTTTGCCAAAAAAACCAAACCCCATCATAGTAAAAACCGCGGCAAATGTTGGACCTGATAATTTAGTTTTGGTTAGGATAACCAATAAAAACCCAGAAAAACCTACAACTGCCGCATTTAAAAATGACGGGCCTATTCCAGCAGTAATAAAGAAATCACTTAAAAGACGCGAAGGCATCAACTGAAGTTTAAGAAAACCTTTTAAGGCAGCAATGCCATCATAAGCAAATGCGGCTGCCACAAAAGACGCAATAAGAAATGGAAAAAATAGGTATAATTTTTTTTCGTCTTTCACACAGAATCTCCTGCGGCAATCCTAAGGCGTATTTTTCAAATTGTAAATAAAAAAATATTAATAACTATCAAATTTATTTATAAGACTTTCAAAAACTGTAGAGTTTTGAATTGCTGCTATTTCATCAAAGATTCAAGAACTTCAGCAAGCTTTTTTACAGCTCCTTCTATCACAGGTATTTCTGCCATGGTAAAATTTAGTCTCATCGTTGAAAGACCTTCAGATTCTTCTGTAAAAAAATATTTACCAGGAACGTAAGCAACATTATTTTCAACAGCTGTCCAATATCCTTTAACAAGATCCAAACCTTCAGGACCTTCTGCCCAGACAAACATTCCACCTTCGGGTTTAGAAAAAGTAAAACTGTCAGGAAAATATTTTTCAAGAGCGTTAAGCATAGCCGCATGCTTTGGTTTATAAAGATCAATTATTTTTGGAAGTTGCTCATCAAGGTAGTTACCTTCAATATATTCAGCAGCTATGGCTTGTCCTAAAGTTGATGAATGAAGATCAACCCCCTGTTTAACAATAACCATCCACTTATGAATCTGTTCAGGGGCGACAACTACTCCTATTCTAAGCCCAGGAGCCAAAACCTTTGATAGAGTTGTTATATAAATTACATTATCTGGAGCCATAGTCTTAATAGAAGGAAGAGCCTCACCGCTATACCTCAAGCTGCTGTAGGGATCATCTTCAACAAGGATTGCTCCATATTTAATTATTATTTCTGCTATTCTTTTTCTTCGCTCTAAACTCAAACTTCGTCCGGTAGGGTTTTGGAAAGTGGGAACTGTATAAACAAATTTAATCTCATTATTTCTTAGAACCTCTTCCAGAGACTCAGGAACAAGACCTTCATCATCCATATCCATTCTGACAAATTGAGGCTCATATGGTTTAAAAGCCTGAAGAGCACCAAGATACGTAGGAGCTTCTACAGCAATCTTATCACCTTTAGATATTAAAACTTTACAAATTGCATCAAGAGCTCCCTGTGAGCCTGAATGAATTAAAATTTGTTCACTATTTACATTTATTCCATTTTTATTCAAAAAAACTGCCATGTTTTCTCTCAATGGAGTAAAACCTTCAGTCAAATCATACTGCAAAGCAGAAGAGCCGTATTTTGTATAGACCTTATCTGTGAGTTCTTTTATCAATTCCATAGGAAAACTATCAGGACTTGGAATTCCTCCCGCAAGCGAAACCATACCTGGTTTACCAACAACCTTCAAGATTTCTCTTATTGCACTTGCACCCATTGTTTTTGTTCGATCTGATAGTTTTTCTGAAAAGTCCATAGACTACTCCTTATGAAAATATAATATGTATAGCTAATTTCAAAACTCACTTAATTTAGAAATTAGTTTTTTAAGTCAAAAAACACAACCCCAATAATTGCAGAGAATATAATGAGTTGTGATTTTTTCTTCATTTACATTTAGAAACCTCTTTCAAAACTTCAGAGACTTTAGTCTCAGAGTTTTTGAAAGAGCCTCTGTAATAAAAAATGTTCTCGGATTCTCTGGAGCATTACCTGTTGACTGGTAAGGGAATAAGTAAACTCCAGGCACCTATAAGCAAATCAGATTCTCGTTTGCTTTAGATACCCTCAAATAGCATTTTTATATTAATTCAAATTATATAAATAGATCAAGAGGAACTAAGCAATTATAAATTTAAAAATGCTGAGGAAAAGAAATTTTTTACTCCTCAGCATTTTAGGTTTAATTTTTCACATACTGAACAGACACCTTCAAGTAGATGGCATTGTCACAATCATATGTGACAGAGTTATTTTATAGTATAAACAACCTTGCAAGGCTCTGTTCCTTCAGCAAAAGGAACAAGCATTGCTTCTCCCTTATTTTTACCTTCAGGATTTTCTATTGTAATCTGGTACTTAACCCCTCTGAAAGTTCGTTCAACTTCAAGATGTCGTAAATCAGAAGGTAAACAAGGGTCTATGATAAGCCCCTCGTAAGAAGTTCTTATACCAAGAATCCACTGGCTTATTGCAACAAAGTTCCATGCGGCTGTTCCAGTCAACCATGAATTTTTAGCTTGACCAGGAGTCTGCGAAGCGCTTCCAGCTATCATCTGAGCATAAACATATGGTTCTGTTCTATGAAGATCACTAATATCCTCAATAAATGCAGGAGCAATTCGCTTGTAATAGTCAAAGGCCTTATCGCCGCGGCCAGCTACAGCCTCAGCTATAATTACCCAAGGATTATTATGACAGAAGATTCCGCCATTTTCTTTGTAACCAGGTGGATAAGATGTTATCTCTCCTTTTGAATAATCATAACTGGTAAAAGCCGGTGCAAGAATATCTATTCCATACTGATGCGCAAGATGTTTTTCTACTGAATCAAGAGCCTTAAGATTATACTGTTTATCAGCACCAACTGCCGCCATACCACAAAATCCCTGAGACTCAATAAAAATACTTCCTTCAGCATTTTCTGAGCTTCCAACCTTATTGCTGTTAGCGTCATAAGCCCTGAGAAACCATTCACCATCCCAGGCATTTTCACAAATGATATTAGACATTTCATCAACCGCTTTAATAGCATATTCTGCTTCGCCGGCAAGGGCGTTAGTTTTTCCTTCAGAAGCGCGTCCAAGATCAGCAAGTTCCCGGCCTGAATAAACAAGCATTGCTGCTATAAGAACAGATTCCGCAGTGCCGGAATCTACATTTACCACAGTTTGAAAAGACTCATCCGGATCCTTTGAAAAACAATTAAGATTAAGACAATCGTTCCAATCAGCTCGACCTATTAATGGCAAGCCATGAGGCCCTCTATTCTCGTTAATATAATGAAAAGCCTTCTTTAGGTGATCTGCCATTATTGTTTCTTTACCATCAGAAAGAGGATGTCCATCAGTTCCGGCAAAAGGTACTTTTTCATCAAGCAGCGCGAAGTCGCCAGTCTCTCTGATGTAGGCTCCTACTGCCATTATTAGCCATAGTGGATCGTCATTAAAATCACCACCTATAGCATCATTGCCTCGCTTTGTAAGAGGCTGGTATTGATGAAAAGCCCCCCCATGAGGAAGCTGAATAGAAGCAACATCAATGAGACGCTGTCTTGTTTTAGCAGGTTCCATATGCATGATACCAAGAAGGTCCTGATTTGTATCTCTAAACCCTATTCCCCGGCCAATTCCAGACTCATAATAAGAAGCACTTCTGGACATGGTGTAGGTCACCATACACTGATATTGGTTCCAAATATTTACCATTCTATCAAGCTTTTCATTATCAGTTTTAACACTGTAATGTGAAAGTTTGTCTTCCCAATATGCGGCAAGATCAGCCATAGCTTCATCAACCTGCTCATCTGTGCTTAATGCGGAAATCATAGCTTTAGCGGACTTTTTATTAAGACTTCCATCTGAAAGCCATTTCTGTTCATCATCATTTTCAATATATCCAAGAACAAAAATTACAGTTTCACTCTGCCCGGGTTCAAGCTCTATATCAAGACGATGAGAAGCACAAGGGTACCATCCATGAGCCTTGGAATTTCCACTAATCCCCTTTTCTATGCACTCAGGATTATCAATACCACGGCTCTGTCCGATGAAAGTATTTCTGTCAGTATCAAAACCTGATGGCTCACGGTTCATACTATAGAACGAATAATGATTTCTTCTTTCTCTGTATTCTGTTAAATGATAAATTGTTCCGTTATCTACTTCAACTTCACCAATATTAAGGTTTCGCTGAAAATTGGTCATATCATCAAGGGCATTCCATAAGCAGAATTCAACATATGAATATAACTGAAGATTTTTTTTAACCTTACTATTATTGGTTAGCTTAACCTTATGGACCTCACAATTATGTTCTGTAGGAACAAAGAAAAGGCTTTCAGCGTTTACATCATTTTTACTACTTGATATGGTTGAATACCCAAGTCCATGACGACACTCATAGCTGTCAAGCTTTGTCATAAGGGGCTTCCAACCTGGAGACCATACAGAAGTCTCACCATCTTCAGCAATATCTCTGACATAGAAATATCTTCCGTTCATGTCTTCAGGAATATTATTATATCGGTATCTTGTTATTCTACGAAGAAGGGCATCTTTATAAAAACAATAACCTCCGCCAGTGTTTGAAAACAAAGAATAAAAATCTCCTGTTCCAAAATAGTTTATCCACGGAGACGGGGTTTCCGGGTTATTAATCACATACTCCTTTCTTTCATCATCGAAATATCCATATTTCATTAAACACTACTCCTTAAATAAAAGGTTTATAATTTCGTTTTCTCCGGTACTATGACCAGGTATTGTAAAGACTTTATCTATTATCATTGCAGCAGCCCCATAAGCTACCGCATCTTCACCCATAGAAGATTTTCTCACAGAACAAAGCGATTTTCCAGGATAACTCCAATTCTGATCCATACTTGACTGAAGTACTGATGAAAAATATTCATAATTGCCTGAAAGCTCTCCGCCTATAAAACAGTAGGATAATGCCATAGTATTTACCAGCAGCCCTATATTCTGCCCAAACTCTTCAGCAAATTTTCTAAAAACTTTATCATCTGAGTTAAAATCAGAAATAGCCCCTATTTCTGAAGAAAACTGTGAAATACCATTTTTTTCAGCAAAAATACTTCTAAACTCACCAGCTGTTAGCTTTCGGCCGTAATGAACCTTTCCGCCTATCACAAAACCAAGACCAATAGCAGGAAAAGATATCTCATCATTACCATTTTTATGTTTTCTTTCTTTAATAAGGCAAAACATAAAATCTTTTAAAAATTCGTTACGGTTACGAACAAGCTCTCCCCAACAACAACAATTGCCATCATTATCAATAAAAAGTGGAACATCTACGATATCAGCAAGTCTTGCGTTTATATCATAATCAGCCTCAACCCCAAGAGGAATTGACTCATGAATTATACCTGCTGCCGGATATACTATTCCTGAAAAACCAAGGCCAATACCAGCAAGAGGAATACCTAACGTTTTCAGTTTTATGACAATCTCAGTGTAAAATTCTGAAAATCTTTCAGTAAAAGATTCCGCAGAAAATTCACCATTAACTCTTTTGGAAAAAAGCAGATCGCCTGAAAGATTCAAGCAATTAATATGACAATACTCAGGTTGAACCTCTATTCCAGCAATAGCACAACGATTTCCATCAATTGTCAATTTTATAGGCTTTCGCCCACCTTGAGGCCCTGAGGTACCTTCTTCAAGCTCTGTAACAAATTTTTTTTCAAGTAAAGTATTTACAATATTTGTAATAGTAGACTTATCCAGTCCAAGCATATCAGCTATTTCTATTCTGCTTACACCTTCATTGAGCCATAATGTTCTGAGAACTCTAATAGTATTAATCAGCTTAATATCTTTTTTATTCATCCTATCCTTTGGTTGGTTTATTATACCAACCAAAACAATAGCATACTTTTAACACAAGGTAAAGAAAAATCTATTTAGAAAGAAATTCTTTTTTAGACTTTCTTTTTATCAATTTGTCAAAAACAAGTATTAGTGATGGTAAAAAGATGAGTGTTGAAAACATAGCAGCAAATAAACTAAAAGAAACCAGTACGCCAAAAAAGACTACAGGTTTAAAACTTCCAGCGCAAAGAACAAGAAAACCAGCAACAATAGATATTGTTGTTAAAATGATTGGACGCCCTGTAATCAAATACGTACATTGCACCGCAGCATTTCGATCTCCATTTAAAAGTTTATACTGTTTTTTGTATTGAAGTAAAAAGTGTATTGCATCATCAACACCAACTCCGATTGCAACATTAGAAACAAGAACAGTTGTTAAGTCTAAAGGAATATGAAACAATGACATTACAATATAATTAAATGATATAGCTGTAACTAGAGGTATGAGAGAAAATGCTCCATACCTGAAAGATCTGAAAAATATTGTGCTAACAAGAAATACAAGAATCATTGAAAGAAGAGCTGACTGAAGCTGATCCTGCTGAACCTGCTCTGCGGCATCGAGATTAACAATGGTATTACCCCAACAGTAATAGTTTTTGACATCAGGAAGCCTTTTTTCAATAATATTATCAATAGAATAGAGTAAATTCTCAGCCTCTTCGGCAAGAAGGAATTGTCCCTCCTCTCCATTACAAACTTTTAGAAAGATTGTAACTTGAGTTTGTTCATCATTTATAAACTCTGCGTTAGCGCCATAGGTTAATTCGCTACCAGTATCTCCAAGGAGCTTAAAATACCTTGTCAACAACATTAGCAAGCCTTTACTTTCCAGAATATCATCAGAAGAGCTAATAATATTCATAACTCTATTTATTTCATATAAAATTGAATAATATGAAGTAAGACCCAAAACATCTTTCTCAGCGATTAAATCATCATGCATGCTGAGAA
>JAQQAK010000095.1 GCA_028527945.1 Spirochaetaceae bacterium | reverse complement strand
GAAAAAGTTTGTCCAATCTTTCTGTCTGCTTAAAAGTCAGTCTTCCTGATAAAGCATTATAAATTACTTCCGGTGTAAGTTTATCTTCCAACCACGGACTCAGCCAATCATTAATGCTTTGTGTAATTATTTCATCTTTGCCTGAAGGAAGATCTTCTATTTGTAATTCTTCAGCCATTTTTAATTTATCAAGAAGAGTAACAGATTTTTTGTTAAGCGGTAAATTATCAATACCTCTTTTTCTTACAAGCAGTTTTATACATTCAAGGCTTTCATTTTTTGTTGCGGCTCTTGAAGGTAATTTTTTTAAAACTATATGTCCAAAGCATTCTGTGCTTGTTGTTATAAAACTTCCGGTTTTAGAATTATAGGTTGTTAACTCTTTTTTGCCCTTCATGCTTGAATGAAGGGCTAACAGCTCGTTTAAGTCTGCTTCTTCATAAAGCCTTCCGGTTAGTTTTTGAGGGCTTCCTGCAATCTCGGCAAAAACTGCCCATTCTGAATGAATACTTCTACAAAAAATTTGCTGGCCTGATGTTAATTCATATAATCCTTCATCTCGTTTATGTCCTATTCTGTCCGGATATGCCAGAGAAAGAAGAGCCGCTTCTGATGCAGACATTTGCTGATTCGTTTTATTTTGTGTTATTTCTATTATGTTCCTAGCTTCTTTTTCTATTTCAAATGCTTTCTTTGTTTTTTGTATTTCAGAGATAAGACTTGTCAATTTTGTTGGCTGGTTCTTGTTGATGCCTGTAGATAAAATAGCAGCAATCATACCAGCCTTTATGTTTCCTCCTGATCTCTCACACATATGCGCGAGTCTTGGGTGTAGGGGCAGCCTTGCTAAAACCTTACCACGTGAAGTTATTTTACCTTCATCATCAAGTGCTTCAAGCTGTTGAAGCAGTTCCTCAGCCTGTGCCCAGGCTCCCTTTGCCGGAGAAGTAATCCATTCAAGTTTTTCTGAGCCCCAAAGAGCGGTTTGAAGTCTTGCTCTTGAAAGATCTCCTGAAATAATTTCCGGCGGCTGTCTGTCTATGAGATTTTGGTTTTCAACCTCGCTCCATATTGCATAATAATTTCCAGGCCCCAATCTTCCTGCCCGTCCGGCTCGCTGTTCCGAGACTGCGTGACTGAGCTTTCTTGTTACAAGTTCTGTCATTCCATTTGATGGATTGTAAAGTGGTAAGCGCTGAAGGCCAGAATCTATAACAGCTGTAACTCCCTCAATAGTAAGACTTGTTTCTGCTATTGAAGTTGCTAAAATTATCTGCCTTTTTGTTCCTGTATAATTTAATACTTTTTCCTGCTCTGCAAGTTTCATTCCTCCGTAAAGGGGGGATATGTCTACATTGTTAATAGAGTTTTTTATTTCTGTATTACAATATTCTATTTCGCGCTTTCCTGGCAAAAATACAAGAACTTTACCCGTTGTTTCTATTAAAGCTTTCTGGGTGACATTTTTTATATATTTTAAAGGTTCTAGAGTATTGCTTCCATTGGGTAGGTAAATATGGTTTACGGGGAAAAGTCTTCCTTCAATAGAATGGAAGATGAAATTAGATAATTTTTCAATTGGTTGTCCCTGCCATGTTGCTGTCATTAAAATGATTCCGGGGCAGTCTTCTGATAAAGATTTTTCAAGATCTAGCAGGAATGCCAGTAGTAAATCAGTCTCAATATGACGTTCATGAAATTCATCAATTATAATCCAGTCATAATCAGATAAAAATGGATCAGCTTGCAGTAGCCCCAGAGCATACCCTTCAGTAACAACTTCTATTCGCGTTTTGGGGCTTATTTTTTGTTCGCCCCTAACCCTGTATCCGGCAATGCTTCCTGTCTCAGAACCCAGCAGAGAACTTATTCTATGCGCAACTGATTTTGCCGCAAGCCTTCTTGGTTGTGTTAATAGAATTTTATTTTGACACAATGATGAATTCAGAAGTAATATAGGTAAAAGAGTTGTCTTTCCTGAGCCTGTCGGGGCTTCAATAGCAATATTTTTTGTTCTGGAAAGATCTTTGTAAATTCTAGGGAAATAATTTTTTACAGGATAATCAGGAAGCGTTTCAGTCTTGTTAGGCATGAAGTATTATCTTTAATTTTGTAATTTTTTTCAATAATATACTATAGAAGCTTTAAAAACAGTTATGAAAAGTTGAAAACCATAAAAGGAAGTTGGATAATATAATAATGACTGACAGGTATAAATATATTGTTGATTCTTCTCAAGATTTTATAACTCTCATAAACCGTGACTATGTTTATGAAATTGTAAATCCCGCTTACGAAAAGGTTCTTATGAAGCCTCGAACAGAGATCATTAACAAATCCGTTTCGTATGTTTGGGGTGAGAAACTTTTTAAGGAAAAGATTAAAGAGCATATTGATAAATGCTTTTCCGGTGAAGAAATACACTATGTCGATACCTTTAAATTTGGTGATCTAATACGGTATATGCATGTGTCATATTATCCTTTTAAAGAAGTTAATGAAGAAGTGACTCATGCTCTGGTCTTTACTAGTGATTTATCTGAGCTTGGAAAAGTAGAGTCAAAATTAAAGGATTATAAATATAGAGATCCGCTTACAGGTTTATATAATCGAAATTCATTCGACATAATTTTAGATATAGAAATAGAGAAGGCCAAAAGAGTAAAGACTGATAAGCTTCGGGCAATTCTTTTTATAGATATAATTAACTTTAAAAGCATAAATAGAAAATTCAATCACGAAATTGGGAATATTCTTTTAGAGAATACTGGTATAAGAATAAAAGATTGCATCCGTGATACTGATTATACTTTCTCATATCAGGGCAGCGAGTTAGTCGTCTTTCTTTCTTCAATTTCGTCAAAACATGACGCAGGCCGAGTTGCTGAAAAACTTTATACAAGTATAATTCATCCATATCAGCATAATAAATATTCAATAAAACTTCAGGGCGCTATAGGAATTGCTATCTTTCCTGATGATGGAGATAATAAATCAGAGTTGATGATGAAAGCTATTTCCGCTTCAGATGAGGCTGAACGTCTTGGCCTTCCATATAGTTATTTTGATGAAAATCTGCATTATCTTTCTAAGAAACGGCTTGAGCTTGAGGCTGAACTTACTACTGCTTTTCAAAATAATGAATTTGTTCTTTATTATCAGCCTATTGTTGATGTCTCTGGCGAAATTGTTGGTGCTGAAGCTCTTATACGCTGGAATCATAGACAGAAAGGGCTGATATCACCTGTAGATTTTATTCCTATAGCTGAGGATACCGGTCTTATTGAAGAAATTGGAAAATGGGTGATTTTTTCTGTTTCAAGACAGTTATCTGAATGGATTAAGATAAAAGATATTTATATCTCGTTCAATTTATCAGCAAGAGAATTTTTACATCCTGAGCTTATTTCAATTCTAAAAAA
>JAQQAK010000094.1 GCA_028527945.1 Spirochaetaceae bacterium | reverse complement strand
TGTAAATATTTCTGAAAAGGATGATATTAACACTACAGAATTAGAAAAAACATTAATTTCTTATGGCTATTCAAGGGTTCCAAGGGTAAGTGTACATGGAGAATTTGCTTTAAGAGGCGAGGTCTTGGATATATTTCCGGCAGGAAAGGATAATCCTGTTAGAATTGTATTTGAATTTGATGAAGTTGAAGAAATTAAGGTTTTTGATGAACTTACTCAAAAATCAATTGAAAAAATAAAAAAGGTAAAAATTCTTCCTACAGAAGAGTTTATCTGGTCAGATGAAAGAATACTGGGGTTAAAAACAAATATATCCGGACGAGAAACTGTTTCTGAAGAAGATATCAACTCTCTTTTAGATGAAATTAAAGAAAAAAGAACTATAGACTACGAAGATATACTTTTTCCGCTAAGTTTTGATAAAAAGTCAACTATTACAGAATACATTAAAGGTGGTGGCATAACTTTTTTTTCGGGTTTTGAAAATCTATCCAGACTATATGGTAGGATAAAGAAAGAATACAATAAATTATATGCTCAGACAAAGGCTGAAAAAACAGAAGAAAGAAATATTTTTTATCCACATCCGACTGAAATCTTATTTGATTTTGATGAGGCTGTAGATTCTACAGATCAGCGAATAATGATGGCAAACCTGAAAGATCCTGAAAAGTCTGAAAAGAGAATTGATTTTCAGTATAACAGTCCAAGAGCTTTTTTTGGAAATATTACATATTTTCGTGAAGAAATAAAATCTCTACAGCAGGCTGGTTATGAAATCAATATTTTTGCGGAATCACTCTCTCAGGCAGAAAGAATAAAATACCTTCTTAAAGAATTAAATATTGAAGTCTACGGAACCGGAATTACAGCTGGATTTTCATTACCAGATCTTAAAATAATGTGCATTGCTGAAAGTGAGATTTTTGGCCGCAGGAAAAAATTACCTTCATCTATAAAAAAGGCTAAGAGTGAGGCAATAGATACTTTTGTTGATCTAAATCCAGGAGATTTTGTTGTTCATATAAATTATGGGATTGGGCTTTTTAAGGGAATTGATAGGATAAAAACAAAAAAAACAGAACGAGATTACATTAAACTTGAATACAAAGACAGCGAAATGGTCTTTATTCCAATAGAGCAAGTTAATCTTATTCAGAGGTATATAGGAAACGAGGGACGTACTCTAACTCTTGATAAAATTGGTGGAGCTTCATGGGAAAAACGAAACAATAAAGTTAAAAAATATGTAGAAGATTTGGCAGATATGCTCATAAAGCTTTATTCTGAAAGAAAAAATGCTACTGGGTACGCTTTCCCAAAAGATACAGATTGGCAAATTGAATTTGAAGCAGCTTTTCCATATCAGGAAACCGAAGATCAGCTTAATTGTGTAGAAGATATAAAAGCTGATATGGAGACAAGCCGTCCAATGGATAGACTTGTTTGTGGAGATGTTGGATATGGAAAAACTGAAGTAGCAATGAGAGCTGCCATGAAAGCTGTTGTCGGTGGACGACAAGTGGCCTTCCTTGCTCCTACAACAATTTTGGCTGAGCAGCATTATGAGAATTGCCTTGAAAGATTTAAAAACTTTCCAGTAAAAATTGAAATGATTTCGCGTTTTGTTGCTAAAAAGAAACAGAAGGAAATACTTGAAAGAACAGCTAATGGCGAAACAGATATTCTGATTGGTACTCACCGAATTTTACAGAAGGATGTAAAATATAAACGGCTGGGATTACTCATGATAGATGAAGAGCAGCGTTTTGGTGTTAAAGATAAAGAAAGGCTTAAGCAGATGAAAAACAATATAGACTGTTTAGCATTATCAGCAACTCCAATTCCAAGAACTCTTCACATGTCACTTTTAAAGATCCGTGATATGTCACTTTTAAAGACTGCGCCGCATAACAGGCGTCCCATAGAAACTTATATCCGAGAATTTGATGATGAGGTCATAGCCTCCGCGATTAGACGTGAAACAGACAGGGGCGGTCAGGTCTTCTTTCTTCATAACAGGGTAGAAACATTGGAGCAGGTTCAAATGTTTTTAAGCAGGGTAGTCCCTGAAGTCATGGTCGAAACAGCTCATGGACAGATGACTGCCAATCAGCTTGAAGATGTAATGCATCGTTTTATTAATGGTGCTTTTAATGTTCTTGTTGCAACAACGATTATTGAAAATGGAATTGATATACCTAATGTAAACACAATAATTATTGACAGAGCAGATAATTATGGAATATCACAGTTGTATCAGCTGAGAGGTCGTGTAGGGCGTTCTAACAAGACATCTTACGCTTATCTGTTATATCCTGACCAGCGCGCTCTTTCAGAAATTGCAATGAAAAGACTTCAGGTTATTTCCGACTTAACTGAGCTTGGTTCCGGTTTTAAGATTGCAATGAAAGATATGGAAATCAGAGGTGCTGGTAATCTTCTGGGTCGGCAGCAAAGTGGTGATATTATGTCTGTCGGATTTGATATGTATATGAAGCTATTAGATGAGGCAGTTAATGAGCGTTCTACAGAAAAGAAAGAGCCGGCTGCTCCTGAAGTTTATCTTGAACTTGATTACAGCGGATTCATTCCTGACAGTTATATAACAGAGCCTGTTGAAAAGATGGAAGTTTATAAAAAAATTGCATCAGTACAGGATGATGAAGAGTTGGCAGCTGTTAATCAGGAACTGGAAGATCGGTATGGACCACTTCCTGAAGAGGTTTTAAATCTTATTGCAATTGCTGATATTAGGGCTATGTCCAAAAAACTTCATATTTCCAAGATACAGGAAAGAGCCGGAAGCATAAGGGTTGAGTTCGCGTTTATTAGAGTTATAAATCCTGATAAAGTTGCTAGGTTAATTGTAGAAAGCGGTGGAAAGGTAACACTTAACCAGAAAAAAATGAATGAAATGATAATAAAGACTGAAGCTATAAACCTCTCACAAAAAGCAGAGTTTTTACGTGACAGACTTACCATGTTAATGTAGAAAGGAAAGAATGGAGCAGAGAAAAAAAATTAAAAGCTATGTTTTAAGAACTGGCAGAATGAGTAACGCGCAAAAATATGCTATAGAAAACTATTCAAATAAATATTGCATTGAATATAAAGAAGAAATGCTTGATACCAAAAAGTTTTTTAAGAATGAAAAACTTTGTATCGAAATTGGTTTTGGAATGGGGCACGCAACCTCTGCTATAGCAGAGAAGAATCCAGAAACAGATTATCTTGGTGTAGAAGTTCATACACCAGGAGTAGGAAGGCTTCTGTCTGAAATCGAGAACAGAGAATTAAAGAATCTAAAAATTATACAGCATGACGCTGTTGATGTTTTAAATAATATGATTGCTGATAATTCTGTTCATGGTTTTCATATATTTTTTCCAGACCCATGGCCTAAGAAAAAGCATTGGAAAAGACGTCTTATAAATAATGAGTTTTGTAATATTCTTGTAAATAAACTTAAAAAAGATGGATATATTTACACTGCGACAGACTGGGAAGATTACGCGCTTCAAATGTTTGAAGTGTTTTCTTCTGAAAAAAAACTGGAAAATGTTTACGAAAAGTGGGCAGCATCTCCATTATGGCGACCAGAAACAGCATTTGAACACAAAGGACTGGATAAAAATCATTTAATACGAGAATTATACTATAAACGTGTTTAGTTGAAATTATACTTGCTTATAAGACCATTTATGTAATATTATATTTTCTATGGATAAATACGTAGAAACAGCAATCAGGAATAATCGAATAAGTCCAGAGTATTACAAGAAATACAATGTTAAACGTGGTCTTAGAAATGAAGATGGGTCAGGAGTCTTGGTCGGACTGACAGAGATTGGCGACGTTCATGGTTATATTATGGACGAACGCGAGAAGATCCCTGTAGAAGGCCGACTAATGTACAGAGGATTGGATTTACGTGATCTGGTTCAGGGATTTCAGGCTGACGGAAGATTTGGATTTGATGAAATAGTATATCTTTTAATACTTGGACAATTGCCTAATAAAAAAGAATTAGCTTATTTTTCAGAAATGTTAGGAAAATTAAGAATTTTACCAAAAGGGTTTACTGAGGATATGATTCTTAATACTCCCAGTAACAATATTATGAATAAGCTTGCAAGAAGTGTACTTGCTTTATATTCATTTGATGACAATCCAGAAGATAATTCTATTGAGAATGTTTTAGTTCAATCAATAAAGATGATTGCCAGATTTCCGTCTATTGTAGCGCACGCATATCAGGCAAAAAGCCATTATTATGATCACAATAGTCTTTATTTACATTCTCCTAATCCGGCATTAAGTACTGCAGAAAACTTTTTATCAATGATTAGACCGGATAAGAAATATACACGCTCAGAAGCAGAACTTCTTGATTTAGCGCTATGTCTTCACGCTGAACATGGAGGAGGAAATAATTCTGCTTTTACAATTCATGTAGTTTCTTCAGCGAGTACTGATTCATATGCAACAATAGCCGCGGGAATTGGCTCTTTAAAGGGCGACAGACATGGTGGAGCTAATATTAAAGTTCATAATATGTTTGAATGTATTAAGGCTAATGTTAAAGATTGGACTAATGAAAAAGAGCTTAAAAATTATTTGATAAAAATACTTGATAAAGACGCATTTGATAAGACAGGTCTTATTTATGGTCTTGGTCATGCGGTATATACATTGTCAGATCCTCGTGCTGTATTGCTGAAAAAACAGGCTGAGAAACTTGCAGCGGAAAAAGGAATGCTTGAGGAATTTAAGCTTTACGAATCTGTTGAGAAATTAGGTATTGAAGCTTTTCATGAATATAAAGATATTGATGTTCCAATGTGTGCTAATGTTGATTTTTATTCAGGTTTTGTTTACAGGCTCCTAAATATTCCAACTGATTTGTATACACCTATTTTTGCAATAGCAAGAATTTCAGGGT
>JAQQAK010000093.1 GCA_028527945.1 Spirochaetaceae bacterium | reverse complement strand
ATATAGCTACTGTTAAACTGAAATAATAATTTCCTCCTCTGAAAAAAGCGTTTCTGTATCAAGTAAAAGCGCAAAACCTTTGGAAGTCTTTCCTATTCCTTTTAGGTAGTTTTTATTTACTGCCATTCCAAGCTTTGGCGGCTGCTCTATATCTGAGATTGTAAGACTTATTACACTTTCTGCCGCATCTGCCATTATTCCCATCAGACTGATATCTCCATCAATCTTAACTTCTATGACTATTATAACAGAATCTTTTGTTATCTCAGTATCCTTATCTATAAACTTCTTTTTTATATCTATAACAGGTATTACCAAACCCCTTATATTTACAATACCTCTTATTAGATCTGACATTCCTGGAACAATCGTTATTTCAGGAACCTCCAGAATCTCTCTTACACTGAAAATCTCCAAAGCAAAAAGCTCTTCCTCTATCTTAAAGGTCAAAAATTGGCCAGATTTTATACCATTACTCATTTCATCTCCTAAAAAGAGTTATTATTCATCAAACATTTCATCAGTTGTCGTAAGTTTTTCAGGAAGTCCTAAATGGGCTTTTTTTTCAACCCGTTTTTCTGCTGCAGATGCTTCGCCATAATGACCAGAAACACCATCGCTTTCATCTATTTTGAAAAAACCTATAGCTTCAGCAAGATTCTCCGCCTGATTCGAAAGCTCCTCTGCCATTGAAGAAGTCTCTTCTGCTGAGGCAACATTAGATTGAACTGCCTGATCTAATTGTATTAAAGCGTTATTTATCTGAGAAACACCAGAGTTTTGTTCTGAACTTGAGGCTGATATTTCTTCAACCAAATCTGCTGTATTCTTAATATCAACAACTATTTTGGTAATAAGCTCTCCCGCGCGTTCCGCCTTTCCAACACTTGAACTGGCAAGATCGAATATTTCCTGAGCGGCTTTCTGACTGTTTGCGGCAAGCTTGCCAACCTCTGTTGCAACTACTGCAAAACCCTTACCATGTTCTCCGGCCCGAGCGGCCTCTATTGAGGCATTTAATGATAAGATGTTTGTATTTCTGGCGATATCATCTATTATCCTGACTTTCTCTGATATAGCTCGCATTGCCTCAACTGTTTCGATAACCGCTGTACCGCCTTCTTCCGCGTCATTTGCCGCCTGTCTTGCCATTTTTTCAGTTTGAGAAGAGTTTTCAGCGTTCTGCTGTATTGATGCTCCCATTTCTTCCATAGAGGATGAAACTTCCTCAGAAGTTGCGGCCTGTTCTGTAGCCCCCTGCGAAAGCTGCTCTGCTGTAGCAGAAAGCTGTTCACTACTTTGATATACAGTATCAGAAGTGCTTCGAACATCAGAAACTACACTCCTTAACTTTTGAAGCATATCCTTAAAAGCTGAAGCAAGATCACCTAATTCATCTTTTCTGTTTATCAGTTTTCTACCAACATCTATATTTAAACGACCATCCGCAATTCTTTGAGCCTCTTTAACAATAATATTGATAGGCTTTACAACACTGGTTACTAAAAACCATATAATTATAACCATAACAGCCAGAACAATTACAGATATGACTATAGTAAGTTTTAATAATTTGTAGATTCCAGAAAAAAGGTCTGTATTCTCTGCTGTTGTAATAACATACCACCCCATAACTTCTGTATATCTAAAAACAGTAGTTTTATCCGCGCCATTATATGTATATTTATAAGTACCGTTCTTCTGTTCCAAAATATAGTCACTAAAGTCATTTCCAGACGCATTCTTTGTTAAAACAATAGACTTGTTCGGGTGGGCAACTATTTTATCATTATTATCAAACATATAAACTATTCCAGTTTCTCCAATAGAAATAGGATCTATAATCTTTTTCGTAAAACTCGTAAGATCTGAAACTACTATAAAAATACCAATAATTCTGTTTCCATCTTTAACAGGACTTGCCGCGGTATTGATTGGATTGTTAGTAAGCTTACTTAAGACAGTATTCCCTATACAGATTTCTCCTTTTACTGCTTTTTGAAAATAATCCCTATCAGAAACATTAAAATTATTAATTACACTCTCATCACTAGCCGCAACAACATTACCATCAAGATCAATAAGACAAACAGATTCATAGCCATCTCTAAATGATTTCAAACTTTTCATTGCAGCATTTGAAGCAATTCTGTCGTCTTCTGAGCCTCCATTTAAAAAACGAACAAAAGACGATGTTCCTGCAAATTGTTTTACATCTATCAGAAGAGTCTCATGATAATTATCAACACTTCTTACCAGAGCCTCAGATAGTTGTTCCATTTGTAAAATCGCTGATTTCTGAATTTCATTTTTTGCACTAGTCTCTAAAACTCCAGACACAACTGTTAATCCTAAAGCGACTAGCAAACTCAGAGGAAGGATAAACCTCATCCTTAACTTCATAAAAAAACTCCCATAATTGCAATAAAAAAATCATATAACTTTCATTATATAAACAGTTTATGGTGGTTATCTTCCGTTGTCTACAAAAAAAACTTTACTCATTAAAATATAGAATTTTAAGTTAAAAAACGCCTAAAAATCTCTCCTCAGCAAAAAAAACTGAGGAGAATGTAAATAAATATCAATGACTAAAAAATCAAAAAACTCCGTCTGTTACAGAATTAAGTTCTTCTTCAGAAAACAACATTTGCGAATTAATCAGAAGAATAAATCCGTCGTCGACTTTCCCTACCCCCTTAAGATAATTTTTATTAATAGAAGATCCGTATGAGGGTGGTTCTTCAATATCATCCGTAGTTAAATTAATTACGCTTCTTGCAGAATCTGCCATTATTCCCATCAAGCTCGTACCTTCTGAATTATGTAATTCAATCACTATTATTACAGAGTTTTTCCCTATTTCTGTTTTTTCACCTATAAACTTTTGTTTTACATCAATAACTGGTACAACAAGACCTCTAATATTTACAATACCCCTTACAACCTTAGACATTCCAGGAACAACTGTTATGGCTGGAATCTCAAGGATTTCTTTTACACAAAAAACTTCAAGTCCAAAAAATTCATCACCTATTTGGAATGTTAAATATTGTCCTGATTTTATTTTATCTCCCACTTTTATCTCCTTTAAAATGCTTCAAAATCTTCATCAGAAGTATCACTATCAGGAGAGATATCGGGCAAACTCAAGGCTTTCTTTGTTTTCGAATTTGTTTTTGCAGGATCTTTTTTAACAGAATCCCAAACATTTACATGTTCATCTAATTTAAAAAAGTCTATTGCTTCAGAAAGAGATTCGGCCTGACTTGATAATTCTTCTGCCATAGATGAAGTCTCTTCCGCGGAAGAAACATTTGATTGTATAGCCTGATCAAGCTGCAGCAAGGCTTTGTTTATCTGGGAAACACCCGCGTTCTGTTCTAAACTGGAAGCTGATATTTCCTCTACAAGATCTGCGGTATTCTGAATACCTGACACAACCTTTGAAATTAATTCTCCCGCCTTTTCTGCTTTACCTACACTTGAGCTTGCAAGTTCAAAAATTTCCTGTGCTGCGTCCTGACTATGTGCAGCAAGCTTACCAACCTCAGTCGCTACAACGGCAAAACCCGTGCCATGCTCTCCTGCTCGAGCGGCTTCTATTGAAGCATTTAATGAAAGGATGTTTGTATTTCTGGCTATATCATCTATTATTTTTACCTTTTCAGAAATAGCCCTCATGGCCTCAACTGTATCAACAACAGCAGCACCTCCATCATCAGCATCTACAGAAGCTTGCTTTGCCATGGTCTCTGTCTGTCTTGAATTCTCAGCATTTTGCTGTATTGTTGAAGACATTTCTTCCATTGAAGAAGAAACTTCTTCTGAAGTAGCAGCCTGCTCAGTTGAGCCCTGAGAGAGTTCTTCTGCTGTAGCAGTCAGTTGTTCACTACTTTGAAATACTGTTTCAGAAGATGTTCTGACTTCAAATACAACCTCTCGAAGCTTTAAAAGCATATCATTAAATGCCTTTGCAAGAGTTCCAATCTCATCTGCTCGCTTCAAGTTCTTTTCATAAATTTTAATAGTTAAGTCTCCACCTGCTATTTTTTCCGCGTCATCAGCTGCTTTCTTTATGGGATTTACAACACTGCTTACCAAAAACCAAATTATTGAGATCATCACCAATAGAACCACTACTCCTATAATGGTTGTAAACTTTAATACATTGTTGACACCTGAAAAAATATCAGAGGTTGAAGCTGTAGCAATAACTTCCCAGCCTTTTTTAGTCGTAGCTCTATAAACAGCAATTTTAGAAACACCTTTAAAAGTATAATTATAAACACCATCTTTTTCTGACATTATGTGCTTTCCAAAATCATAATCATTTAAATTAACTTCCAGAATTCCTGATTCATCAGGATGCGAAATAACAAGACCATTATTATCACACATATACACATATCCCTTGTCTCCAATATGCAACGGACTGATAAACTGATCAGAAAAATTGGTTAAATCAGCAACAACAATTAATACTCCAATTATTTTATTACCACTTTTTACAGGATAGCTAACTGTGTTAGTAGGATTTCCTGAAACCTTACTTCTAATAGCATCTCCAATATAAGAATGCCCTTTAAGAGCCTCTTTAAAATAATCTCTGTCGCTACAATTAACTTTCCCAATTATAGATTCAGTACTTGAAGCAATAACTTCACCAGATAAATCAAGCAAGACTATATTCTCATAGCTGCTATTATCTGCTTTATACTGTTTCAGCCTATCATTGCAGGATAGCAAATCCTCATGACTTCCCGACTCTAAGAAAGCTTCAAACTTTGAAGAGGATGCAAAATTTTTAATATCTGATTTCAACACTTTATGATAATAATCAGCACTATGAACAAGGGCCTCCGAGACCTGTTCCATTTGACCAATAGCAGAACTTTGCAACTCATTTTTTGCAGATTTATACAAAACAAATGAAACAACAATTAATCCCGCGGTGACCAAAATACTTAGAGGTAAAACAAACCTCATGCGCAACTTCATGACTTCCTCCTTGAAGTTCAATTACGAGTAATTATTTTTTTCACGTTTCTACTCAATATAGGGTAGGTTTTTAAATAAAGAATTATGATTTAAATGAACTTTACAAAAAAAGTAAATAACAATTATCAGTAAGACAAGAATATTATGAAAATTTTACAAAAAACAGACCATGAATAACTTGAAAAATATAAAACAATTATTTAATATATTTGTTTACATATATTTAACAACACTAATATTTAGTTCATTTTTAAAATGCTTCAAAATCGTTTTCGAGCAATAACTCCATATAGTCATCACCATGTTCAGGCAAGCTTATTTGTTGAGTTTCTGCAGAATTGTTGTCATATGGGTCATCACTAAAAAGAGCCTGAATAAAAGGATCTTCCTCTTTAGATGTAGCAACTCTATTTTCATTATCAATTTTAAAAAAATCTATTGCTCCAGCAAGATTTTCTGCCTGAATTGAAAGCTTTTCAGCCATTGATGAAGTCTCTTCCGAAGAGGCAACATTTGATTGAATAGCCTGATCTAACTGAACAAGAGCATTATTAATCTGGACAACTCCGGTATTTTGTTCACTACTTGAGGCAGAAATTTCCTCTACAAGTTCAGCTGTGTTTTTTATATCGCCTACTATTTTGGTTATAAGCGCTCCTGCCTGTTCAGCCTTTCCGACACTGGAATTAGCCAGTTCAAATATTTCTTTTGCAGCCTTTTGACTATTTGCTGCAAGCTTTCCAACTTCAACAGCAACGACCGCAACCCCCTTCCCCTGTGAGCCAGCACGAGCGGCCTCTATTGACGCGTTTAATGAAAGGATGTTTGTATTTCTGGCTATATCATCTATTATTTTTACCTTTTCAGAAATCAGTCTCATAGCTTGAACCGTTTCAAGTACAGCAGCTCCACCTCTTTCCGCGTCAAGAGAAGCTTGCCGCGCAATCTTTTCAGTCTGAACAGAGTTGTCGGCATTCTGCTCAATTGTGGCTCCCATTTCTTCCATAGCGGAAGACACTTCTTCAGAATTAGCGGCTTGTTCAGTAGCTCCTTGGGAAAGCTCCTCTGCTGTAGCAGTTAACTGTTCACTATTCTGATAAACAGTTTCTGAAGACGCCCGAACATCAACAACTACATCTTTTAATTTTACAACCATATCCTCAAAAGCATGAGCAAGCTCTCCAATCTCGTCTTTTCTCTCTACAAGATTATTTCTTTTACCTTTTGTACGCAGATCTCCATCAGCAATCAATTTTGCGTCTGCTACAACTACTTTTATAGGTCGTACCACAGATGCTACAAGCATCCATATAATAAAAATTATCATGACTAAAACAATCATCACAATAATAATTGTCAGCTGAAATACTTTATACACACCGGAATAAAGATCTGAAACTTTAGCTGTCACGACAACATACCAATCTTTTATCGCAGTCTGTCGAAAAGCCATTATTTTAACAGAACCATTATATTCATACTTATAGACTCCATTCCCTTCTGAAAGAATATACCGACCATAATCAGAGTTTTTAGCATAGTTATTAAACAACAGACTTTTATCTCTATGAGCAACCATAGTGCCGTTATTGTCATACATAAAAGCATATCCATTTTCACCTATTTTTACAGAGTTCATAAAAGTTTCATTAAAGCTGGATAAATCTGCTACAGCAATCAGCACGCCCATTATTGCCTTACCATTTTTTACCGGCATAGAAACTGTATTAGTAGGAGTATTGGTTATACTACTTAAAACAGCATCCCCTATAGCCACTCTTCCGTTTAAAGCACTTATAAAATAATCTCTATTCGAGACGTTTAAGTTATCAATTAACGACTCATCACTACAGGCAACCACATTTCCCGAAAAATTAACAAGAGCAATATTCTGATATCCAGGATTATGTGATTGCAATGTTTTAAGAACAGAATTAGCCGCGGAAAGATTTTTCTTGGTAGGAGAAATAAGATATTTTCCATACACATCATCAAGAGAGAAATCTTTTATATCTGATTCAAGCTTTTTATGGTAATCATCCACACTGCGCACAAGAGATTCAGCAACCTGAACCATTTGCCCAAGAGAAAGACTTTGAATCTCTTGTTTTGCCGAAATATATAAAATTGAAGAAACAATAATTAATCCAAAAGCTGTTAAAGCACTTAAAGGAAGAATAAACCTCATTTTTAATTTCATATAAACACCCTCCCGGCGAATAAAGAATGATCTTTTAAAATCTCTTTATTTATTATCATTCATTGCTATATAGAAAGTCAAAAAATGTGGCCAATCTTTTTTTTAATTATTACATTATAATTGACTTCTTTTTTTTACCACGTTGTGATAAACTAAAAGGAATGTTCGTATTACATTAAGGCTCTTGAAAAAGCTAAGATTACAAATCTTATAGCTTATAAAAAAAAGCTTTAGTTTGAACGAATGAGATTTTACAAATATTTATAGTATAAAGATTTATTACGTATAATTGTAAAATTTTAAGTCAACAATATCTTAAAAAACCAACCAAGTTTTTTAAGATAAATTTATAAATATAACCCAAGTTTTAAATCGGAGAACAATATGAGAAAGATAATTATTATAGGCTCAGGTCCAGCTGGGCATACAGCAGGAATTTATACAGCAAGAGCAGGATTTTCACCGCTTTTATTTGAAGGATGGATGGCAGGAGGAGTAGCTCCAGGCGGTCAGCTTACAACAACAGGCACAGTTGAGAATTACCCAGGATTCCCTGATGGAGTCGGCGGCTCAGAATTAACAATGATGATGAGAGCTCAATCTGTTAACGCAGGGGTCGATATATTAACAGAAACTGTTGAATCTGTTGATTTTTCCAAACGACCTTTTACTGTAAAAACATCTGAAACAGAAGAAAAAGCAGAAGCTGTAATAATAGCAACAGGTGCAATTGCAAAGAGAATGCATGTTCCTCATGAAGAAGACTTCTGGCAAAGAGGAATTTCCGCATGTGCGGTTTGTGACGGAGCACTTCCGGTCTTCAGAGATCAACCGCTTGTCGTAATAGGTGGTGGAGATACTGCAATGGAAGAAGCTATGCACCTTTCAAAATTCGGAAGCAAGATTTACATAGTACATAGACGAGATGAACTTAGAGCAAGTAAAGCCATGCAAGACAGAGTTTTTGCAAACCCAAAGATAGAAATCTTATGGAGCACTACACTCGTTGACGTAAAAGGCGACAATGCTCTTTCACACGTTGTTTTAAAAGATCTTAAAACAGACAAAGAATACGATCATGAGGCAAAAGGTCTTTTTTATGCCATAGGGCATACTCCAAACACATCATTCCTTGATGGTGCGGTAAAAACAGACAATACAGGGTACATAATAACCAAAAGCGGCTCAACAATAACGTCTGTTCCAGGGGTATTTGCCGCAGGAGATGTTCAGGACAAACAGTTCAGACAGGCAATAACATCAGCAGGAACAGGCTGTATGGCAGCAATTGAAGCAGAGAAATATCTTTTAGAGAATCCACTGTAAAAAGATATTTTCTTTGCCGATAAAAACAATGGGGGTAAATGTTTATGGGTAAAGGATTGCCTGCAAAATACAATCCTGGCGAATTAGATAATACACGTAAAAACATAGGAAGTATATCAGCAGAAGAAGCAAAAAAGATGTCCGCGCTTCTTGGAGGTGAAGTCGGAATAGAAAAAACCGATGCAGCCCTAAAAAGCCGCTATGACAGAATGAAAAGTACAACAGGCGCTAGAGCAACATCTTCAGCATCATCTGCAAGAAAAAGTCCATCAACACAAAGTAGACCTAATACAGGAGCAAGCAGCAAAGCTGTAAAAAGTGCTCCAAAGAAAAATGCTACTTCATATGCCCCCGTTAAAACAAAAAAGCAAAATGAGGCAACACTTCGTTACCTTGATAGAATTAAAATTGATACAATGGCAACAAGACCAGAACACCGCATAAAAACAAAGGGTTCACTGGTTTCAACATACATGAGTATCATTGTCAAAGGAAAAGACAGGATCAATCCAGATTTTCTGATAGAAGGTGATATTGTATTCTTCAATCATATTGAAATATTAAAAGCATCACTGGAAACTCTTTTAAAAAAGATTGACCCTAAAATCTTTAAAACATACATAAATCCTTATTATAGAACTATATACAGAGCGATATTCAGCTGGGATTTAGAAATATTAAGCGAACATTTATCTGCGCTCCAACAACATCCAAGACGGAAAGAAATTACAAATTGTTCAACCTTGTGCAAAACTTTATATAAACCAATAATTATTCTTAAAAATTGTAAAACAGAACATATTGCAGCTGCGGTAAACAGGTTATATCGGGTACTGCAAATTGTTAACGCAAATGACGCAGATGAATTAACCTCACTGCAAAAAACATATCTTGAATTAAACCAGCAAATACCAATAGTTTTTGATCAGGTTGCTTTTACATGCTTTCC
>JAQQAK010000092.1 GCA_028527945.1 Spirochaetaceae bacterium | reverse complement strand
CAGTAAAGGTTTATATAACAGAAAATCTTCCTCAGCCGTATAATAATCTTGAGCAAAACCTTCGTGATACACTTCAGGAATACGCTCTTTCAGGAAATCGTAATTTTAACTACGATATATATTTAATCAAAAATCTTGATGATGAAAAAGCTGAGTCTTCAAACGATTATGAAAAAGATGCAAAAGATTACGGTATAAATCCTATAAGAATACAAAAGGTTGAACAGAGTGAGATTAATCTTACATCAGCCTATATGGGAATGGTTTTCATTCATGCGGACATGATTGAGACAATTCCAGCTATTAATCCTAACGAAAATATTGAATATCTTATTACATCAACCGTAATGAAAATGCAGCAGAAAACAAGCAAACTTCTTTCACTTGATGATGATATCCAAATGAAATTATTTTTGTCTCCGGGAATATTCAAAATGTCAGACGATTTAAAAGAATATCCTGAAAGACTTCAAAATGTCGCGGATTCTCTAAACAAGATAAACTACAACCGAATTAGTTTTGAATGGATTAGTGATGATGAAAAATCTGCAAAAGAAGCAGCTGATTATGGAATACAGCCATTTGGTTTCCAGGATAACAGCGGCAATGTCAATAATTATTATGCTTCAGCAGTTATTGCTTATGGAGATGATTATTCAACATTTGATGTACTAAATCGTGGCCTGTTTGGTTACTCAATTCAGGATCCGACAGAACTTCAGGATCAGCTTAACGGCGTTGTAGAAAGACTTATTGGTGTAGGAAACAAAATAGCATGGTTAAGCGATCATGGAACTATTCAGATGTACGGAAACCAGCAGCAGCAACAATATGGTGAACCAACGGTATCATCTCTTATCAGCCTACTGTCCAAACGCTATAATATGCAGTCTGTCGCGGTAAGCGATGATCTAATTCCTGAAGATGCTCAAACCTTAATTATTGCAAGGCCTCAGCCTTTTACTCCTTTCTCTGACTGGGATCTTTACCAGATTGATCAATTTTTAATGAAGGGCGGAAATGTAGCGGTTTTTATGGACGGTTACATGCAGTATAACGGTCAACAGCAGGGAATGGGACAGCAACCTGTTTATATTCCAAGAAATACAGGTCTTGAAAAACTTCTTGATCATTATGGACTCAATGTTGAACAAGCTTATGTTATGGATGATAACTGCTATCATCAGCAGCAACAGGGACAGAATGGTATAAACGACATTCCTCTCTATTTTGCGCCAAAGATTAATGCTGAAGATATAAATAACGATCTTCCTTATTTAAATGGTATTCAGGGACTTATTACTCTTAACGCGTCTCCTGTAAAAATTAGTGAAGATCTGCCTGAAGGCTGTGAAGCCAAGGTTCTTTACTCATCATCCAAGACTTCATGGAAGGTTGATGATGCCAAACAAATAAATCTATACAATCCGATGATGATTATGCCTCCGCCAAAAGAAGACAGAGAAAGCTTTCCATTGGCAGCAGTATTGGAAGGTAAATTTACATCTTACTTCGCTGATAAGGGTGTTCCTGAAATGCCAAAACCTGATGCTAACGCAGAAAATGATGATACCCAAAAAGATGAAGACTATCTCGTAAAGATGGATCAGGTTTCACGCGAAGAAAATATGGTTAAATCTACAGACCATGGAAAACTCTTTGTTTTTGGTTCTTCAATGGCAATAGCTGATAACCTGATTGATAAGAATGGAACTTCTACAGCATCAATAATGATGATGAATGTTATTGATGATATGAATGGCAACGGCGACTATGCTTTAATGCGACGTAAAGGAATTAGTTATACACCACTTAAAGATACTACTCCTGCAGTTAAAACATTTATAAAGACACTTAATATGTTAGTTGTACCTCTTCTTGTAATTTTAGCAGGATTAATTATGTTGTTTAAATGGAAACGTAGACAGAAAAAGATAGCCGAGCGCTTCTCTTATACGGGAGATAGAGATGAATAAGTTAAAAGAATACAGAGAATATATAATACTTATAGGAATTTCCGTTATTCTGCTTCTTTATATAATATTCAGAACTGCTGGAAATATGAACTACAAGCTTCCAGAAACAGATGTTGTTGATTATAAAACTATAAATCGTATAACAATTGAAGGCAGTGATGTAAATCTTGATTTTACAAAAACTGATGACAGCTGGTTTATACAACCTGAAAACTGGCAGGCTGACAGCACTAACCTTATTGCAATTGCTAAAGCAATGGGAGATCTTAACATAGCAGATCTTATATCAACATCAAATAATCCGGAAATTTATAATCTGGATGAATCAAATCGTATAAAAGTTTCTGTGTACAAAGATAATGATCTTCTCAGAGAGATCTTTGTTGGTAAAGTTTCTGCTACAGGTATTTACACTTACATACAATTACCAGGCGATGATAATGTTTACTCTGTTAGAGGAAATCTGCCATCAAGGGTAAAAGACAAAAAGTCTATGCGTGATAAGAAATTCGTTTCAATTCCAAGAGATTCTATTCAGAAAATGACTTTAAGAACTAACGGAGGCGATACAAAGACTGTTATAAAGAGCACCGAAGATGATAACTGGAGCAGCAAAGACTTTGAAGCTGTAAGCGATGATATAAAATCAGCTGTTAATGTTTTAGATCCTCTAAGATGTAAAGATTTCATCTATGATGATGTTTCAGATGCAGCAAAATGGACTATAGATATACTTACAAATGATGGCACAACATCTTTAAAAATATGGCCAAAGACTGAAGACAATAGCTATATTGCTCAATATTCAGTAAATGGTTATTTTGTTGATACAGCATCTTATTCAATAGAAAAACTTCTTAAAGCCTTTGGGCTTACTTTTGATAAAC
>JAQQAK010000091.1 GCA_028527945.1 Spirochaetaceae bacterium | reverse complement strand
TAATGCTTACGCGCTTATTGGATTAGGACATCTTCATTATGATTTCCGTGAATACAGAGAAGCTCTCAAATATTGGGAAAGAATGTATGAAATAAACAAGGATAATGTTGATATTCGTGTTTTAACATCCTTGGGAAATTGTCATAGAAAACTGAGAACCTTTGAGAAAGGTACAGTTTACTTTGATAAGGCTCTGGAACTTGAACCAAACAACTTTTACGCTCTTTTTGGTTTGGCTGACTGTTACAGAGGAATGAATGCTCATGGAGAATCTTTACAGTATTGGGACAGAATTCTTCTTAGAGATCCTGATAATAAGGTAATTCTCACAAGAGCTGGTGATGCTTACAGAAATATGAAACAATATGATAAAGCTGAAGAATACTATTCAAAGGCTCTCAATATAGAGTTCGATGTTTACGCTATTCTTGGTTTGGCTCTTATCAATAAACTTAAAGGAAACTATGAAGCTGCAATTGAAAGCTTAAAGGGTCTTTTGAGAAATGATCCTAAAAATCATAGACTTTACACCGAAATGGCAGAATGTTATATGCTAATGGGTGATAAAAACAAGGCTATTGAAACTTTAACTGATTTTCAGAAACTCGGTATAAGGAATGCTTTTGTATCCAACCTACTCGACACTTTAAGAACTGGAAATCGCTGATTGAAAAACTCTCTTGCAGGCCTTCCTGCTGAAGAAATTATAAAGCTGATCGGTATTAAAGAAAAATACCGTGGTAGACAGCTCTCCGAATGGATTATTCGGGGAGCTGTTTCTTTTGATGAGATGTCAAACCTCCCCGCAAAACTCAGAACACATTTAACTGAGTCTTTTTCTATATTCAGCAGTACTGTCATTTCATCAGACACAGACAATGACTCAACCGGTAAAATAGGTATTAAGCTTTTTGATGATCTGATAATTGAAGCAGTTCTTCTTAAGGATGAAAACGGCCGAAAAACAGCATGTTTATCATCTCAAGTAGGATGTGCGATGGGATGTGTTTTTTGCAGAACAGGTAAAATGGGCTTAAGACGAAACCTTAATTCCTGCGAAATAATTGAACAGTTTCTGCATTTAAGAAACTTGTACGGAGATATCTCTAATATAGTTTTCATGGGAATGGGAGAACCATTAAAAAATGTAGATGAAGTCCTTAAAGCTATTAGTTTTTTTACAAATAAAGAAGGCTTTGGGATGAGCCAAAGGCGCGTTACTGTATCAACATGTGGTGTAATTGATGGAATTATCCGTTTAAAAGAAGAAGCACCTGTAATAAGGCTAGCAGTCTCTCTTGTAACAGCAGATGAAGAAGATAGAATAAAAATAATGCCTGTAACAAGAAAGAACTCTCTTGAAAACTTGAAAATGGCATTGATAGAGCATCAAAAAGTATCAGGTAGAAGAATAACACTTGAATGCGCGATAATAAAAGGGATAAATGATACTCAAAAAGATGCAGCAAAAATAGCAGACTGGGCAAAAGATTTAAGCGTTAATGTAAATGTGATTCCATGGAATCCAGCATCAGAAATAGACTTTGAAGAACCTTCAGAAAAAGCTTTAAACAGTTTCTGTAAAGAACTTGAAAAAAGAAAAATCCCCTACTCCAGACGATACCGCCGGGGCAGAGGACTAAACGCGGCCTGCGGCCAATTGGCAACAAACCTTAAAAACAATTCTTAGTTATATAAACCTCAGAACCTTATTTTTCCAAAACAGCTCTTATTCTTCGTACTCCGGAAGAAGAAGACTGCTCTTTAACTATTCTAAATTTACCAAGAGAGCCTGTATTTTCAACATGCGGTCCACCACAAACTTCTTTTGAGAAATCTCCGATTGTATAAACCTTTACCTGCTCCTCATATTTATCAGCAAAAAAAGCAATAGCTCCATCAGCTTTGGCCTTATCAAGCTCCATTATTTCCATAGTTACAGGAAGATTTCTTTCAATTTGCTTATTAACAATATCTTCTACCTGCCTAAGCTCTTCAGGAGTCATCTTCTCTGGATGACTAAAATCAAAGCGTAGACGCTCAGTTGTAATATTACTACCCTTCTGCATAACATGCTCACCTAAAACAGTTCTAAGCGCTGTATGAAGCAAATGAGTAGCAGTATGAAGGGCTGTAGTGAGTTCTGAATGATCAGCAAGTCCGCCCTTAAAAGCTTTTTCAGCGCCCTGCTTTGAAAGAGCCTGATGTTTTTCAAATGCCTTATCAAAACCTTCTCGGTCTACTGTAAAACCATGTTCAGCAGCAAGTTCTTCTGTGATCTCAACTGGAAAACCATAGGTATCATATAATTTAAACGCAAGTCGTCCAGGAATAATTCTCTTTGTACCTTTCATAAGATTAGGAAGAAGCTTATCAAATTCCTGCTCACCTTTCTGTAAAGTTTTAAGGAACTTTTCTTCTTCAGCCTCAAGCTCTGATAAAATAAAAACACGTTTTTCATCAAGAAGAGGATAAACACTCTTATACATATCAATAACAATTGAAGCTATTTTTCCAAGAAACTTTCCTTCAATGCCAAGCTTTCTTCCATGCCTGATAGCCCTGCGGATTAATCTGCGAAGAATATATCCCTGGCCGACATTGGAGGGAGTAACACCTCTTTCATCTCCTAAAATCATAGTAGATGTTTTTGTATGATCTGTTATTATTCTAACAGAAACATCACTATCTTCGCTGTCGCCGTATTTTACAGTTGAAACGCTCTCTACAGCCTTAATCAGAGGAACAAAAGATTCAGTCTCATAAACAGATTTTTTTCCCTGCAAGATAGCTGAAGTTCGCTCGATCCCCATTCCTGTATCTACACATTTACGATCCATAACAGCAAAACTTCCGTCATCCTGCTTGTTATACTGCATAAAAACGTCATTCCAAACCTCAAAATACTTTCCGCAGGAACATCCCGGCCTACAATCAGGACCACAAGCATCACGGCCAGTATCAATAAACATTTCAGAATCTGGTCCGCATGGTCCAGTCTGTCCAGCAGGTCCCCACCAGTTATCCTCTCGAGGAAGAAAGTAAATACGTTCTTCAGGCAAGCCTAAATCACGCCAAACTGAGGCTGAAGTTTCATCACATTCAACCTCATCATCTCCGGCAAAAACAGTAACCGATAGCTTTTCTACCGGAATACCAAGCCATTTGGGACTTGTCAAAAACTCAAAACTGTTTCTAATTGCTTCATCCTTGAAATAATCACCCAAAGACCAGTTTCCCAGCATCTCAAAAAAAGTCAAATGATGAGGATCTCCAACAGCATCAATATCTCCAGTTCGTATACACTTCTGGTAATTAACAAGACGCTTTCCTGCCGGATGCGGCTCTCCTAATATATATGGAACCAGAGGATGCATTCCTGCTGTTGTAAATAGGACAGTAGGATCATTCTCCGGAAGAAGTGATTTACCTTTAATTTCCTGATGGTTCTTGCTTTTAAAAAACTCAATGTATTTAGCTCGTAATTCGTTACCTGTCATGGATATGATAGTATTTTCATTAAGCCTTAATGTCAAGCTGAAACAACAGCCGTAGTTGCTCAATAGAAGAATTGATCATAAAATATAGTGAGGCTGTTTCAAAACTTTAAAAGTTTTATGAAAGGCTTCTTTACAGGTGGTTAAATGAGCAAAGAAGGACAATTTCAGGTATTCTACAAAAATGATCAGGCATATTTGACGGTTTATCCGGCTGCTGAAAATTCTTTAAGAGTTTATCCTGAAGATATTATTGGACGACTTAAAATTCTTGGAATACAAAATGTAAGACGCCATAAAATTACTCAGATAATTGAAAAAGCCACTGGAGAGCCGGAAGCAATAGCACAATGGACGGAGGGTAAAAAACTTGGCCCGGTAATTTCACTTGAATTGGCAGAAGATAATATGACTGCCAAAATAGCTATAAAACCCGGCAAACAAGGTGGAGAACCCTTATCAAAGGGGATGATACTAAAATTCCTTAAAAATAATAAAGTAATTCATGGAATTGATAATAATATAATAAACTCGATAGTGTTAAAAAATGTTTTTAATCAAAAGGTAGCTATAGCTTTTGGGACACCAGCGATAAACGAACGCCCTGCTGAGCCCATGTATTTATTTGTTACAGACAGAGGAAAACCATTTAAAGAGCTTGAATATGAAAGAATAGATCTTAAAGAACTAAATTTTATTCAAAACTGCAAAGAGGGTGATATTCTGGCTCAATTAGCTCCTCCTATAAAACCGGTTGATGGAAAAAATGTTTTAGGAGAGCTTCTTCTGGCAGAAAGAAAAACAGCAGAAGTAAAACTTGATGCTGGGACAGGAACAAAATTATCTGATGACGGCGAAAAAGTTTTTGCGGAGATTGAAGGAAACGTAAAACTTATAAACAGAACAGTTGTTGTTGAACCTTTAGTTAAAGTTGAAAATGTAGATTATTCCAATGGAAATATGGACTTTAATGGAGCTGTCGATGTTACAGGCCGTATAGCAGATGGATTTATTTTAAAAACAAAAGGTGACATTCAGATAGGAAAATCTGTAAGCAAGGTAAACATTCAATCAGAAGGCGATATCATCCTTAAAGCCGGAATTTCAGGAAATGACGAAGGAATAATTGAATGCGGCGGAAATCTTTACGCAAGATACATAGAAAGCGCAAATATAACCTGCAAAGGAAACGTCTTCGTTGAAGAAGCAATTATGCATTCAAGCATAAAATGCGGAGGCGACATAATCCTGAAAGGTAAAAGGGCTGAAATCTTCGGAGGAAGAATATTTGCCTCAGGAAGTATTCAATGTAAAAAGATAGGTTCAATAAATGAACCATTAACTGATATTTTTCTGGGTCTGTCTCTTGAAAACTATGTAAAATTTGAAAATCTACAGCTTTTGGTTTCAGAGCATAGTAAAAAGCTTGATGAAATTGAAGAACAAATTAGGCAGATAAAAAACGCGCTCAACAAAAATCAAGAAACAAATCCGGCACAAGACAAGTTAAACACTGCCCTTCAGCAGCTTTTAAAAGAATCAGATATCAGAACTGAAAACCTGAATTCAAACCTGCATAAACTTCATGAACTTAAAAAAAATCTTAAAATAGATGAATCTTCAATATTATATGCAGAACAGCAAATATATGGTAAGGTACACGTCTATTTCAACAATATCCGCTGGGATTCTCCTGCAAAAGGATGCGGAAAAACAAGCCTCATAATAAAAAAGGGAAAGTTACTGGAAAAATGATAGTAGTTATTCAAAGAGTAAACAGGGCAAGTGTTACTATAAATCAAAAAGAGAAAAAAGATATAAAAAAAGGTCTTATGATTCTGACAGGTATAGGAAAAGACGATGACGCGTCTGATATTGATTGGATAGCAAAAAAAATAGTTAATCTCAGAATTTTTAAAGATGAAAACGATAAAATGAACTTATCAGTAAAAGATATAGACGGCGAAATAATGATAGTAAGTCAGTTTACTTTATTTGCCTCTACAAAAAAGGGAAACAGACCTGGTTTTGGAGACGCAGCGCTTCCTGATCAAGCAATTCCCCTGTATGAACTTTTTATTTCAAAGGTCACAGAACTTTCAGGAAAAAAACCAGCGACAGGTGAATTTGGGGCTGATATGGACATTGATATGATAAACCATGGCCCGGTAACAATTATAATAGATTCTAAAAACAGACAGTAGAATCTGTTATAAATGCTCCATGTACCTGATAACTGTTCCGACATCTATATAATCAAGCTCTACAGCGATTTCTCCAAAAAGTCTTTCATCACCTTCGCTCTGCTTCTGCAAAACTGCTGAAACCTGTTCTTCAGTCATCTCTCCCATACGAACAAGCCCCTCACCTATTTTTTCATCTATGAAGTCTTCTATATCCACTCTTCCTCTCCTCTCGGAATAATTACATCTCCGCGTTCTTCAAGCTCCATTAAATAATAAATTAGCTCTCTTGTGGCCTTATCAACATCAGATCTGAGCATTTCTCCAAGATGCCGGGATTCTTCTTCAATCATAACCCGCCTTCTTTCAGACAGATTGGATAATATGCAATCCCGAATATCCGGAGTCTTTCCTTTAATTATAATAGCCAATTCTGAATTATCAAAATCTCTGAGTAGAAGCTGAATGTCTTTTGTAGACATTTTCAACAATAAATCTATTGTATAAATACCGTCTTTTATTTCTTCAGCAAGAGCCTCATTTTCAGTCTTTAAACCTTTTAAAATATTCTCTTCAGCACTGATATCCATATGCCTGAGAATACCAGCCAACACTGATTTACCATCAATCTCTTCTGAGACGACTCTTCCCTGAGCTCTTATTCGTTCTTTGAAAACACCTTCCATTCGTTCTATCACACCAGGTGCTATCTGTCCCTGTCTGGCAATTCGCAAAACTATCTCTTTACGGCTACCCTCAGGCAGTCTTGATATAATCTGTGAAGAGAGCTCCGGCTTAAGAAAAGACAAAACTATACTCATTACATAAGGCGGTTCATTTTTCATAACCATAAGAATTTGTTCAGGTTGCAGATCATCCAAAAAATCAAACGGCTTGCGTCCTCCGAAAGGCAAAACCTTATCAAACAGAGCCTGTCCCTTATCCTTCCCCAATGCCGCCTCAAGCATCTCCAGAGCCTTCTCAGGCCCTCCTTTAACGATTCCTGGTATAATTGGCTGACTTGTGTTGTTAAACGCTCCAGTAGCCGAAAACTCTTTTAAAATAGTTCCTGATTCATCTTTTCCGATACGTCTGACATTAACAATTTCTTTCGTAATTTTTTCTATTTCATCAGGAGAAAACTGTTTTAGAATATCAGCCGCCTGCTTAGGGCCTACCAGCAAAAGAAATTTTGCAGCCTTAACATAACCTGATTCTTTTTTTTCTGACGAAGGTTGTGGCTGTTTTACAGGGGTAACTTTTTCTTTAGCAGATGTCTTTATAAAACCACTTTTTTTGTAAGCCGCAGCTGCTTGATCAAATTTCTTCATAGCTCATAATACCAGCCTTGATAACGATCTTCAACTGGAAGTTACTATTGCCATGAAACAATATTTTTTTCTAAAATTAGAATTTATATTTCATAAGCTTTTATTACAGCGTAACTTATTGGAGGAAGAACAATACCTTTATTACTAAAATTATCATACGGAATAAGAATATTTTCATCCTGAACCGGAAGCCGCGGTGGAATATTATTCCATAAGACTTTAGAGACATCTCCGGGAACAGGTTTGGCAATGACAAACCTGCTTCGACCATATTTTACCGGCATATTTATTTTAAACTCTTTATCAGTATTCAAATTAATAACAACAAAAGTCAGATTTATTTCATCATCCTTATAATCAGCAAAAGAATAAATTCTAATGCCGTCTCTTTGTTGATCTTCATTTCCTGATACATAGTACTGTACACTTACAGGATAGCCTTTTATCATACGTTTCCATAAAAGTGCAGTGTAATAATCTGGTCGCGGCTGCGTTGTCTCAGAATCTATAAGCCCATAATCCGAACCTATCAAGGTTTGACGCATTACTCTTTCAATTCCGTTTGTAGCTGACAGACAAAGAAGATCCATAAACCACAGACTTGAAAGAAATGTATCTGAAACACCAGGCTCTCCTCCAAACTGGGCGTTTCCCGTTTCGCCTATCCAAAGTGGTACATTAGTAAATTTATCTGCCTGAATTTCTTTATAATGCTCAATTACATTTAAAACGTCATCAAGATTTCTTTCAGACAGCATTGTGTCATGTCTTGCTGTTCTGGTTCTGACAGCACCACGTCTTGATTGCTGGGGATAATAATGAAAAGTTATTTCATCAATATTTTTAATCTTTCTGAAAAAGTCTTTTGATAAATTCGCAAACTCACCTATAACAGGCCAATGAGCAATAGCAGGCCCTACAACTTGATACGAAGGATTTATATCCTTAACCATATCATAAAAGGAATTAAAACCATTTGCATACTCTGAGCCAGTCATTTTCCATCTATGCCCATGAATAAACGAGAACCCATTCGGTTCATTTCCATATTCCCAGCCAAAAACCGGAGAATTTGTATCATGCGCAAATTTAATTAAAGATCTTGCGTTATCAGGCTGCCATTCTGATTTGCGGCCTTTTTTATCAAGCCTGGAGCCTGGCCCAGCATTTATGGTAAACAAAAGTTTCAAATTTGATAATTTACAAAAATCTATGATTTCCTTCCATCGCTTCTTTGTTAATGACAGATCGTAACCTTCAGGTTTTTCACCCTTATTCTGAATATCATAATAAAGTTTGTCTGCTTCGCTTCCGCCAATACGAAGAACACTGTTACCAAGCTCTCCGGTCAATTTAACAAGATTCCCGGACTGTAAATCAAGCTCCGAGGCTTCAGCGCCCCCTACTCCGGCAACACAGACATCTGAACCTTCCCACCATTTTCCACCAAAAATCTGGCTGGAATCTATACAGAATCCTAGGAAATCTGGTGAGACTTCTTTATAAACAATAGGTGTCCCGACAGACTCAATGCTGACTGTTTCAAGTTCCAAATCAGATCTGAAAAGCTGCTGGGGTACAGTTCTGCATGAAACGAATAACAGAACAATTAATAGAGATCCTATGCTTCCGGGATATTTGCCGATTCTCATTATGAGATCATTCTAATAAATTTTTCCGATTATATTGAAGCCCCATAATTAGAAATTATGTTTAAATTTCATAAAATTACCTGTTAAAAAAAATATAATAAAATTGAAAATATTTTATTAACAGAATCTATTGACATTTTTTTTATGTTTAAGTATAAATACATCCATCGCCGCTGTAGCTCAGTCGGTAGAGCAGAGGACTGAAAATCCTCGTGTCACTGGTTCGATTCCTGTCGGCGGCACACTGACCGTTTCAAGATTTCTTGAAACGGTCTTTTTTTTTGCGTCTTGCCTTACAAAAAAGTATTTTTTTATCCCCCCTTCTTAGAAACCTAAACAGGACATAGACGGAGAAAGCACTCTAAAATTTTTATTATGAATGTTTAAGCTAATAGACTGTATAATTTTTTCTGAATGATATTAGATTTTTTTGACTCAGAGTTACGGTTCATATGAGGTTCATCATTAACAAACTTTCCTGCTATTTTTACCGGCCTCTCTCCTGCAAAAACAAAAATTTCATCACCAAGCATAACAGCCTCATTTATGTCATGTGTAACAAGAATGGCGGTTCTTTTATCCTCGACCCACAACTTTGTAAACAGTGCTCTAAGCTCCTGTTTTAACTTTATATCAAGAGCCTGAAAAGGTTCGTCCATTAAAATTGTATCTGCCGGATAGGCAAAAGCCCTTGCAATTGCAACTCGTTGTCTCATTCCACCGGATAATTCTGATGGATACAGGTTCATTGAATCTTTGAGACCAACAAGACTCAAATAATGCTCCGCGGTTTCTCTGCGCAGCTGTTTGTCAAATTTAGACTTTAATACTATTTCAACATTTTTACGAATTGTGCGCCATGGAAGAAGCCTTGGTTCCTGAAAAAGAATACTAAAATTATCAGAAGTTTGCGTAGTATTGTTGAACGAAACTTTTCCTTCCAGGGGAGAAAGGAGACCGCCTATAATATTTAGAAGTGTTGTTTTTCCACATCCTGAAGGACCAAGAATAACACTGACTTTATCTGAAGGAAACTCTATATTGAAATTTTTAAAGACATATGAGGATTCTGCAATGTTATCAGTTCTATCTGAATATGAAAAAGTAATATTATCAAGCATTATTGTATGATCAGACATTTCAAGGACTCTCCCACCGTTTATTTCTTACAACAAAATCTAATATTCTTTCAGAAATTCTCCCAAGAATAACAGCAGCAACAGTCCATGCTATAACATCTGCTGTTTCAAGATTCATTTGTGAAAACTGAAGATTGGTACCAATTGCCTTAATGGGCTGGCTTAAAACTTCTGCGGCAATAACAACCTTCCAGGCAAGTCCTATACTGGAGCGGAGTCCGGCAAAAACAAATGGAGCTATTGAAGGAAGTGTAATGTTGATAAAAAAATCAAATCTTCCAATATGATAAACTTGGCCAAGTTCAATAAACCTTTTATCAATATTCTTAACACCTTGAGACACATTTGCTGTAATAATTGGAAAAATCATCAAGATACTTACAAAAACAGGAACAAAATCTGTCTTAAACCAAATCATTGCAAGAAGAATAATTGACATAACCGGAGTTGTTCTTGTTATAGAAATAATTGGAGAAAGGATTGCATTAGCATACACATTTTTACCACAGGCAAAACCTGCAAAAAAACCAACAATAAAAGATATTACCAGGCCATATAGAATTCTTAAGGCAGTAGCCCCTACCGCAAACCAGAATTTAACAGAAATTAATATCTTTAAAAGCCGGAGCAAGACAGTCTCCGGCGATGGTAAAATTATATCGGTTCCAATCCGCAATGAGACTAATTTCCATATCAAGATGAAAACTATTGCGGACAGAACACTGATAAAAACTATTTTAGCTCTTGAAAAAGAAGCCTTCATCAGGCAGTTTGCCTCCAACAGAAACAGGATCAAGCTCATTCAGCATTTGAAGAAAATCCATAACATCTGCTTCTGATTCCTCGGCCGAAATAAATTTTATTCCTGAAACAGGAATAGCAGGTTTAGCTACAGCTGCTCCTAAAATGCCTATTTTTTCTATAACTATAGAAGCTTCTTCAGGATTTGTTTTAACCCAGTTAATAGATGTACTTAGTTCTTCTAACACACTACTTGCTGCTTCAGGATTGCTGTTAATAAATCTTTCACTTAAAACAAATGCGGTAAAAGGAAAAGCTTTCTCTGTGCCTCTTATTTTCATCAGTTCTTTTTGAGGATCAATAATTGTTTTAGCTTTTGCTTTTACTCCAGCAAGCATTGCAAAGGGTTGAGGAATAAAAGCTGTATCAGCTTTTCCTGCTGCAAGAAGCTGAACAATCTGAGCCGGAGTTGATGTAAAATCAAGATTAACATCAGTTTCAGGATCTAATCCATTATTAATTAACAAATAGCGTAAGAGATAATCCGGAGTTGCGCCCTTTCCTGTAAGATAAATTGTTTTACCTTTTAAAGAATCCCAACCTTCAGCAGCTTCTGATGTAGAAAGCATATAGAGTGAACCTCTGCCAGTTACTGCTGCGAGGCGAAACTTGAGCCCCTTTGTGTATAACTTGGCTGCTGTATTAACAGGTAAAAAGGCCGCGTCTATTTCACCGCTGGTCATCTTGCTGACCGCTTCAAGCGGTGAAGAAAGGACAATATACGAAGCATTAACATTACTGCCAGGCTGAAAATTCTCATCAACCATTTTTGCGGCAGCCATACCTGAAGGCCCCTTTAAAGTCGCAATGGTTACGTTTAATGGTTCAATTGTATCAGAATCTGCTGCAGGTTCTATTGTTGCAGCTGAACTATCTTCAGCCTCAGGCTGTTCTTGAGTGCCTCCGGCAAAAATGCCAAAGCTTATTACGGTAAAAAAAACTATTGTCAGTAAAAAAACTTTACCTTTTATCATTATTTTCCCCTTATTTATTTTTTTCTGAAGTCATAAAAAATTAACGTCAGAATAATATTTATTTGCTCTTTGAAATTCCTGTTTTAATGCTTACCCCTGATAAACGACCGATTTTTCCGCTAAAAGCGCCTATTTCGTCAGTTGAGGCATAAAGGATTAATGTAATTATAGAAAGAGATTTCTGATCAAGATTTGGAATTCCCATTCTTCCGCTTATTATAGAAGAATGCTCTGATAATATTTCCTGAACAGCCGAAGCGGACTTCTGCCTGTCTTCAATTATTATACCAGCAAACGCGTAGCGCCGCTCTTCATTATTCATTTTATCATTCCTCCTTCAGGTTAGAAAAAATCCTTCCATCAGATTCGGTTTAGAGCATAAAGATTGCAGAGAAAGATGTCAATTGCTGTTTATGTTAAGCTAAAATTTTTAAATGACTTGAATTAAAAGAATATATAGCATAATCTAAAGAGGTAAAGGGGAGTAGCTGATAGACTTATTTGTCTATTTTAATTATTCGTCAGTACGGCTTTTGCCCGGATAATTATATTCTTTTAGAAATGCAAGACCTTTACCTGAATATTGTGTCTATTTATACACAAAACTCGGGTAAGGGTCTATTTTTTTTGCCTTATCCGAAAACTTTTATAACATGGAGAAAGCTTAAATTATGGAAGAATTGATTGTATCATTCGTTCAAAACATGCCAATTATTATTCTTTTGGTAATGATATTTGCGTTGTTGTACCTTTTGGGTAAAGGAGCAGACATACTTGTAGATGAAGCTGTAGCCCTTTCGGTAAAATGGGGAATTCCCAAGATTTTGATAGGTGCTACAATTGTGAGTCTTGGAACAACCCTGCCTGAAGCATCAGTTTCTGTAATGGCAGCAGTTCATGGAAATCCGGATCTGGCCCTTGGTAATGCTGTAGGCTCAATAATCTGCGATACAGGACTTATTATAGGAATTGCGGCATTAATTTCTCCTCTTGTACTAAATAAAAAACTTGTAAACAGACAGGGATGGCTTCAGTTTGGAGCTGGAGTACTTCTTGTTCTTGTATCACTTCTTGCAGGTTCAAAGATTCCTCAGATTGTCGGCTTTATTTTCATAGTTCTGTTAATTGCCTATATGATTGTAACCGTAAGATGGTCAAAAGATTCAGATAGTGAAATTCAGGAAGAGATTAACGAAGACGATAATTCACCAATTGGAATAGTTTTGCTAAAACTTGTTTTAGGAGTAGCTCTTATAATCATATCTTCAAAGGTATTGATTCCAACCGTAGCAGAAACCGCGACAAGAGCTGGAATACCAGAAAGTATCATAGCCGCAACTCTTGTAGCGTTTGGAACATCGCTGCCTGAATTAGTTACAGCTGTTACAGCAGCAAAACATGGACATGGAGATTTGGCAATTGGAAACGTTATTGGAGCGGATATCTTAAATGTTTTATTCGTAGTCGGAGCCGCAGGTTCTGTTACACCAGAAGGTCTTCCAATACCTGATTATTTTTTCAAACTTCAATTTCCAGTAATGATAGGAATTCTTTTAACTTTCAGATTAATTACATTATTTGCGAAGGTAGAAATCAAACGCTGGCATGGCGCCCTTCTTCTTTTAATGTATCTATGCTACACAATTATAAGCTATGTAATCATTTGATGCTCTTAAAAAATCCTACGCAAAAAAAAATTGCAAAACTTTATCGTTTTGCAATTTGGTATCAGTTATAAAATATTTATTATGATGGCAGCATCTTTTTACGAGCTGCGGCAAGCATTTTATTCCTGTCTGAAAGACCTAGCCATTTCTGATTTTCCGGACTATCAACTACAGGCAGATAATCTGTATGAATTTGATCCATCAATTTAAGAGCATCATGCTGCTTTTGTTCCGGAGTGATAACATTCTTTGTCTTATGAATGAAGTCTTCAGCTACAAGCCATTGCCAAGTTTCAGGAGCAAGGAATGCAGCCTTTAGATCTGCAAACTGTATGACTCCTTTAAACTGTGAGTCTTTATCAACAATAGGAAGAAAACTGCTTTCACCCTGTCCAAAAAGTGTAATAACTTCAGGAAGAGGTGTATTAGGAGCCGCAGTAGTAACTTCTTTATTAAGACATTCATCGATATTGCTTTGAGCAAGAACATCTTCTACAGTAACGTTCTTACCTGCTTCATCAGCAAGCTTAATAGAAAGTTTAACAAGAATAGGACCAATAATCTGAACAATCAAGGTTGTAGCTGTAACACCAAATATTATAGCGTCGCCCAAGCTAAGATTCTCTTCAATCATTATATTAGAAAGATGGGTACTTGCCATAATAGATAAACCAATAGCAACACCACCTTGGGCAAAAAGGTTCATCCCGGTAAATCGGCAGACCTTAGGATCTGCGCCTGATATTTTTGCGCCTATCCAAGCACCGCCCCATTTACCTATACTTCTTAGAATTACATAGGCAATTACTATTATCCATAGCCATCCTGGAAGAGCTCCCAAAGAAAGCCTTGCGCCAACAAGCGCGAAAAACATTATATAAATAGGAGTACTAATATTCCTTATTTGCTTAACAACATTTTTACCCAGTTCAGGAGCCGCGTTAGCAACAGTAATACCAGCGAACATTGCGGCAAGAATTATATCAAGATCAAGCCATACACAAAGCCCAATACAAATTAGAAGGATTCCAAGTGCGATAACAAAAAGGTTATCTGCAAGATCTATTTTTCTTACAACAAGAAAGATTAATCCACCGGCAGCAAGCCCCATAAGAATTGACGCACCAAGCTCTCCGGCAACAGAAAGAAGTTCTGCTCCAACATTCGCGTTTCCTCCTGTAAGAATCTGTGAAATACTTGTTCCTATACCATACAAAAACATTGCAAGTGCATCATCAAGAGCAACGATAGCAATTACTGTTGTAGTAAGAATTCCGGCAGCCCTATACTCCCAGAGAACATTGATAGTTGATGCTGGGTCTGTTGCTGAAGCAATTGCTCCAAAAACAACACCACCGGCAGCTGCAACTGCAATATCTCCTGTAACCTTAAAAAGAATCAGGCCAACAGCAAGTCCTACAAGAATAAAAGCAGTAACGCCCTCACCTACCAAAATTGTAGAAAACTGCTTTCCATATTTTTTCATATCACTAAAAAGCAATTCACTACCAACAAGAAAACCAATAATTCCGAGCGCAAAATTATTAAAAGGTGTTAGAACCTCAATATCTTCGGGAGTAATAATTCCCAAAACTGTCTGACCAAATATTATTCCGGCAGCTATAT
>JAQQAK010000090.1 GCA_028527945.1 Spirochaetaceae bacterium | reverse complement strand
CTATAGGAAATATATAGGCAAAAGCTGGAGGAAAACCCTGTACAGATTTAATGTTGTTGGGAAGTATTGTGAAAAATTGAAGATCCGGCTCTCCTTCATAATCTGTAAGCCATTTAGGAAGTCCTTCTTTATTTATTCCCCTAAACTTAACAGTAGGGCAGGCTGTAGTAGATGAATTTATACCGTAAAATTTTGTAACGGGACAGTTTCTTCCGCCACAGCCTAAAACAATATCTGAATTAACTTCTTTTATACCTGAATCAGTATCATTTATTTTTTTATATTTTAATCCTACAGCAGTATCTTTTTCTGTTTTGACCTCTGTTACTTCTGCGTTAAAAATAAATTCAGCGCCAAGTTCAACTGCTTTTTTATAAAGCGGATCGATAAAGTTTCGCCATTCAAAGAAATAATATGGTTCTTTTACTTTTACAAGAACATTTTTTTATCTCCGGCACTATGAAAGCGTCTTGAGTTAGAGACAAAATTACTGATATTAGAAAGAAAATCTGATCCCATAAGATTATTTATAAGATCATGGGGCGGCATGCTTTCACCTCGTGGTTCAGGACCGGCTATTGGGCCTTTTTCAAGGACAACAACTTTGTGTCCAAGTTCTGCTGCTTTTATAGCGGCAGCTAATCCCGCAGGACCTGCTCCTGCTATGGCGAAATCATATTTTTTCACCTTTCTAAAAACTCCAATTTTCCATCTTTATTAATTCTTCTGTAATAGCAGCTTGTATGAGAGGTTCCGTCTTCACGTTTTGCATGGCAAGCTCCGCTGCCTTGCGGTTCAACCTGATAAACAAGTGAGTTTTGCTCACAATTTATGAGAATATCTACAATTTTTAACATATCCCCACTGGTCAGCCCTTTTTTCCATAGCTCATTTCTGCTGCGGCTCCAGAATGTTGCGTACCCGCTTTTACGGGTTTCTTCAAACGCTTCCTTGTTCGCGAAAGCTAAAATTAAAATATCCTTTGTAACTGCATTTTGAGTTACAACTGGAATTAGTTTTAGTCCGTCATTACCAAAATCAAGTAGTAGTTCTTCTGTATATTCTTTACTCATAACGTAAATTGATTGTACATTATACCATCAATATCTTGCAATACATAAGTTTTTCTGTAAAAATAAGGAACAATGAGAATAAGATATCTGAAAATCGCAGCAGCAACACCGCTGCTGTTTTTTGTTTTTATAAGTGCTTTAATAGCTTCTCCTGATTATGTTGATTCAAGATTTTTTGACATTAATAATGAGGTAGAGACCTCATCAGGAGTGAGGTACGCTTCTGCTTTGAATGATGGTTTTTTAATATCAAAAGATCATGGACAGACCTGGCGAAGGATTAATAATGGTCTTCCTAAAAAAATTGTTTATCCTTTTAATAATGAAGAAATCGAGACATTAACATCTATTGGATTTAATCCTGTAAACGAATCTTCTCTTTTTTGCACAACAGCCTCAAAGATTTATATATCAGAAAATGCTGGAGTTAATTGGACAAATTTACCAGTTAAGTCGCCCATAAGCAGGAATGACGTACTTACTTCTGTTAGTCAATCTCCTTTTAACAGTAATGCTTTCCTTGTTACTACAACTTTCAGTGGTATTTATGAAACCTTGGATGGTGGAAAAACTTGGGCTGAAGTTGCTCCAAAGACTATAATTTACAGAGGAGCTGGTTTTCAGGAAGAGATTGCCTCAGTAGCGTACTCACCAACAGAGAGGGGAGTAATTTATCTTGCTTATGCTTATGGAAACGGCTTGTATAAATCTAACGCTTCTCGAACAGGATGGACCAAAATTAAGGGGCTATCAGAAGAAAACAGTATTGTTAATATTCAATTTTGTGGAGATACTTTAAAAGTTAGCTTTAGAGACGGTTACGCGGATTATAATTGCGAAACTGGCTCCTGGTCTTCCATGAAACCAAGTTTGATACATAAATCTGAACAAAATACCGCAAGAATCTCAAGAATGAAAATAGCTGAAGATAGAAAAGCTATTTATGTAGGAACCTGGCACGCGACCGGAGAGAGACTTCAGAAGCATCTTGCATTTATGGAGCGAAACGGCCTTGATTCAATAATTGTTGATATAAAAGATGATTATGGTTTTTTAACTTATGGCTCAAAGCTGGAAATGCCTAATAAAATAGGCGCGGTAAAAGATCGTATACATATTGAAAATCTTGTCGCTGAAGCACATAAAAGAGGGTTTTATGTTATTGGTCGTATTGTAGTTTTTAAAGACAAACAACTTTATAACTACAATAATTATGAGTATGCTCTTCAGGATAAATATAAAGACGGCCCGTGGCGGAATCTTATAAAGCATACAGATGATGATACTGGTGAGGTTTCTTATAACCAGCTTGAATTCTGGGTAGATCCTTTTAAAGAGAAGGTCTGGCGTTATAATGCCGAAATTGCTGAAGAACTTCAAAGTTTGGGGGTTGATGAGATTCAGTTTGACTATATTCGACTTCCCACAGATGGAGATCTTTCAAGGATAGATTTTTCAAATGAACATCCCGGAATGACCAGAATTAATGCTCTCGAATCTTTTTTTAAGCTAGTAAGACAAACTATTCATGTTCCAATAAGTACAGATCTGTATGGTTTTAATTGTTATTACAGAATGGGTAATTGGAATGGACAGAATATTGATATGTTTTCAAATTATGTTGATGTCATTTGTCCTATGTGGTATCCATCTC
>JAQQAK010000089.1 GCA_028527945.1 Spirochaetaceae bacterium | reverse complement strand
CAAATATAAATGGAACTAATATAGGAAACGCATAAAAGAAGGATAGATATACAAACCAGCTGCCACGGTAATAGATGTTTTGCTCATCAATATAAAAGATCTTTCCGTTAAATAAAGAGATAACTGTTACTGTAGCAACTATTATAAAAGGCAGAAAATAATACCATCTCCTTTTTAAACGCTGGGCAGAGTTATTAAGCAAGAAGTCCGCATAATAAAGCCATATCGTTAACGGCAAAGGCTGAAAGAAGAACAGCAGAAAATTTGAAACATAGTTTAGTCTTCTATAAAGTGTTCCCTCCAGACCGTCAAAGATCCAGGCGCAACTATCAAAAAACATCACAAGCAGAATTGACCAGCACAATGTAAGAAAGATTCTCGTTGAAAAAACTCTGCTTCTATGAGTTCGGTTTATAACAGTAATAATCATGATTATTACCAGGGCCAAAAATATTTCTATTTCTATTTTACCAAATTGTATCATAATAAGTATGCAGTTATTCATCTCTGCGAGTCTTTTTGACTTTGTACATTTTATGATCTACATCATTGAAAAGACCAATAAAATCAGAATGCTCCACAGGAGAATAAACTGTATACCCTGAACTTACAGCAATATGATAAAGTTTGTCACCCCTTTCATTTACAATATCAATCTTTTTCTGGATTCTATCAATTATTTTTTCAACTTCAGACGAATTATCAGTATTTAGGAGAATAAGAAATTCGTCTCCTCCAAAACGAGAGACCTTATCACTACTTTTTACACAACTGGTTAATACAGCCGCAAGCTGAATAAGGGCTTCATCGCCCTTATTATGACCATATGTGTCATTTATCCTTTTAAATCCATCCATATCCATCATAATAAGAGAAAATGCTCCTTTTTTGGAATAATCTCTAATTCTGGCAAGAATAAGATCATCAATCTGCTGTCTGTTTAAGAGACCGGTAAGATAGTCACGAGTATCTTTGCGGATCTGAATAAAAATGTAAACATATAAAACAGCAATAGCAGTAGCTGGCCATACAACCGGGGCAGAAACAAAAAAAATCTGAACACAAATACCAGCAACAGGAATAATGCCAAAAATTGATATTACACTTAAAACCCTTTTATCAGTAGAACTTCTATGTATTATAATAATTCCTAAAGAACCAAGAAGAAGTAACATATAAAAAATTGTTAGTACAATAATACCTGGTCCACGGTGATAAATATTCGATTCATCAATATAAAATACATATCCATTAGACATTGTAGAAAGCAATGTAACTGTAGAAAAAACAATAGGTATGAAGTAATACCAGCGTTTCTTCAAGGCTTTCACAGATTGGTTTACAATAATATCCAAATAAAACAGCCATACTGTAAAAGGTATTGGTTGAAACAAAAAAAGAAATAAGTTTGCTAAATAATTCGCTGTTATATATTTCTCATCAGGTATTCCATTGAGATACCATGTTAATGCATCTAAAACCTGCATTAATATGGTACTCCAACACAATAAAAGAAAAAGCTCTCTTTGTATGGACTTGTTTTTCTGTCTTGTGTATATTCCTGCAACAATAACAAGAAGCATTAAAGACATAAAAAGATTTATTTCAACACTGCAAAATTCACCCATTAACTTTTACCTTTTGGAACTAAAAAAGCTCATATTTTTAAAAACATACATAATAGTAAAGTTTTCTTAATTTTTTAAACCTAAAAAAACACTTACTCTATCATTATAATACATGAATACCGTAAATACATATACCATAAAAAAATATAAGTACAAAACATCCCTTTCCACACGTATTTAGTAATATTAAAAACCTAAAGCATAACAATTTTATTATTAATATTTTAATATGTTAAGAAAATTTATTTATTAAAAAAATGTTAAATACAAAAAAATAATTATAACTTATAATAAGATAATGGCTAGAATAAAAGTCAAGAACATATTCTTGGGCTTCGAGAATAAGGAACTTGAGAGGCAGTTTATAAGTAAAACTCATGAACCGCAATTTATTCGAGCTTTACTTATAGTAGGTTCATTATCTTACGCTTTCTTTTTTATAATTGATTATATTTTATACAAAGAATATTATAACCAACTATTAGTAATACGTTGCGGTGTTTTTATGCCTACAGTTGCTGTATTACTTTTTTTATCCTTCACTCCATGCTATCAAAAAATTGCTAATTATATGACAACAATTGCGTCTATTGCGGGAGCCGGAACCATCATGGCAATAGAATATTTAACGCGAACATCAGTATACTCTGGTACATATTTTTATGGTGTTCTAATTGTTCTTTTATTTTTTTATGGAACTGGTAAAACAAAACTTTCAATTTCATTAATTTCAAGCTTTATTATTGTTATACCAACACTACATATAGAAGCCGCATATATAGAAAACGATCCAAATCATGTTATGTTGAAAAGTGTTTTTTTAATAATGATGATTGTAGTAGGAAATTTAACCGGTGGAATTATTCAATTTACCGCAAGAACCAATTTTTTAAACCAGCGTCGTATAGAAGAACTTTCAATGACAGATTTCTTGACAGGGCTAAGAAACCGTTTATATTTTAATAATATTATACGAAAAGAGATTACAGCCTTCATCGAGGAATCAGAAACAAACAACAGATTAAATGATAACGATGAAAAAAAACGCTATGGTCTAATGCTCCTGGATATAGACTCATTCAAAAAGATCAACGATAACAACGGGCATGAAGTAGGTGATTTACTCCTTCAGGAATTTTGCTCCAGAGTCAGCAAAATCATTCGCTCAGACGATGTTTTTATACGCTGGGGCGGTGACGAGTTTCTTCTACTAATCAGATATACCTATAAATCAACAATTACAGAGCTAGCAAAAAGAATAAAATCTGAAACATCAAAAAAACTATTTAATCTAAAAAATAATCAAATATCAGCAACTGTATCAGGAGGGGTAATTTCAATTCCTCCTAAATCAGTAAATACATTGGGCTCAATTGAAGAGATAATAAACAGGGCAGATAAGGCTTTGTATAGTTCAAAGAATGGCGGTCGCAATATGTTTACTGAATATATAATTACAGATATAAATAAATCTGCAGCCTCATTTAAAACTATTTCATAACAGAAACAACAGGAAAACTCATTCTTTCCAAAAATGTCTTTTTCAATTTTTGTGTACCATTTGAATCAAGTGAATAGAGATCTGATAACTGCCCATTGTCAATTCTTAACACATCTGTACAACATTCAATGATAAACTCAAGATCATGAGAAATTATAAAAATAGTTTTACCAGCCTGCTGAAGCTTTTTAATAACTTCCGCAACTTCTTTCATATGACGAAGATCCAGCCCGCTTGTCGGCTCATCAAATATTATAATCTCTTTTTCTGAGGCTACAGCACTTGCTATTGCAACACGCTGCTTCTGCCCTCCAGATAAGGACATGGGATGATTTTCTTTCATAGACAAAAGATCCAGCTCTTCAAGAATATCCTCAGCCCTTTTTTCATCTTCATTCTCCATACTTAGAAGAACTTCTTCAAGAACACTTTCAGTAAAGAGCTGATGATTCACATCCTGCATAACCATATAGCAGCATTTTAAAAGTTTCTTACCTTTATAATTTGTACCATCTATTGCTATTCCACCTCGAAATCTTTTATTAAGCCCACAGAGACATCTTGCAAAGGTGGTCTTACCCGCACCGTTAGAACCAATTATAGCAGTTACAGAACTTTCACTAATTTCAATCTCGTTAATACCCAAGACGCCCTGTTTATTTCTATACGAAAACCTGAAATCCTTAAGTTTTATTGACGATTTTTTTACAGAAGTTTTATCTTCTTTACAGCAAAGACTTTCAAGAAATATTGGCCTAAGACCCATATTTTCCAGCTCTACAGGAGAAAGTGACTTAAACTCGTCAGTATTATAAACCTTTTCAACTCTTCCACTCTTCATATAGAAAACTCTGTCAATCAAGTCTCGTAAATAATAAAGGCGATGTTCTGCAACAATAATAGTCTTCCCCTGATTCTTCCATAGCGAAATCATCTTTTGAAGCTCTTCAACAGCAGAAGTATCAAGATTGGATGATGGCTCATCCAGAACATACACATCAGGCATACTTGTAGAAACTGAGGCGCAGGCTATTTTTTGTTTCTCTCCGCCTGAAAGCTGAAAGATACTTCTATTCATCAGATTTTCAATATTTAGCTCTTTAACAGTTTTGTTTATCCGGTTAATAATCTCGTCTTCAGGCAAACCTTGATTTTCACATCCAAAGGCTAATTCACTAGTTGTATCAACATTAAAAAACTGTGAACGGGGATTCTGAAATACAGAGCCGACCATCTTGCCAGTCTCATAAAGAGGAGTCTGAGCTATTTGTTTATCAAAAACCTTAACATCTCCAACTATCTCACCCTCATAATAATTGGGAATCAACCCATTGATGAGTCTTGTTAAACTAGTTTTACCGCAGCCTGATTCACCGCAAAGAAGAATAAGTTCTCCTTTGTTAATTTTTAGATTGATTTCATGAAGCCCTTTAGTGCTTTCACCACTTTTATAAAAAA
>JAQQAK010000088.1 GCA_028527945.1 Spirochaetaceae bacterium | reverse complement strand
AACTCGGCTAATCCATTCATAATCGAAGCATGAACCTGCAATCATTTTTATTCTTTCATTATCTGTCACATATTTTTTTCGAAGCTCAATAATCTCAGGAAGATCCAAGTCATACCAAAAGATTTTTCCATTATCAACTCTAAAAAATGTGGTATCAAGCCCGGAACCAATACTAACAATAGAGGCCTCTGGATGAGCATTGATATACTCCCTGAGTTCTCGATCAAAGTTAGCAGCCCGTATAGCACTCGCAAGACAATAATATTCGCTAGAGCTGTTTACTTTGCTAAAATCATAATTAGAACTTTCAACAATTCTAATAGACTCTTTATCATCAAGCAGTGAAGGATATTTTTTTGAGCTCTCAGCCCTTCCCCATAGTGGCACAAATAGTGTTTCAGAAACGTTTCCGGATGGTAGTTTCATATTCTTTCTCCAATTGACATATCCATAAATGGATTGTATTCTATTTATAGAATATCATTCTATAAATAGAGGTTCTATGTCAAGACCAAAAAAAAATCCGGAAGAACGGAGGGTAGAATTCATAAATGCTGCAAGGCAGCTGTTTTTTACAAAAGGCTACAATACAACATCTATACAAGACATCCTTGATGCTGTGGGGGATAAATCATGTTCTCCAAGCGTATTTTATTACTATTTCAAGTCAAAAGAAGAGATCTACCATTCTGTAATGGAAACCTATTGTGATGAATATACTGAATTAATAGAAAAAAGCTTAATGGATAACCAACTGGGAACAGAAGAACAGATTGTTGCCACTATAAAAGTAATGACAGAAACCCTGTTAGCAAGCATAGATAAAATTGACAGGTCAAACTCTGTAGAGAATAGATTGTTCGCTCTGGATTTAAGAGAAAGGACTACTCATAAAATTATTCAAATAATGGCAGAGGCAATGAATAACACATTCCCTAAAAAAACAGAGGCCTACAACAAGAATATCAGTACCTTCATAGCAGGCGGAGTGGGAGAAATGCTTAACTCTGTTGTTTTTAATGAGAATGCCCAAATAGATGATATAAATAAGACAATGATAGATATCGTTAATTTTACAACAGATCTTCTGGGAGTCCCAAAACTCCTGCAAAAACGGATCTTAAAACGAATTTAATAATAATCATTATGCGGAGGCTCTTTAAAAACCAACCAGAGTTTTGTAAGAGGCTCTGCGATTTAAATATATTAAATTCTAATTTTATAAAAACCTTTTACAAAAAAAAGTCTGCCATCAAAAAACAGCAGACTTTCGGATAGAAAAATCAATAATATTAAAGGAGCTAAGAAGACGATATCATCCTCTCCTCGAATAATTAAAACCTATAATAATGTTTCTTCAATTACTTTTTTCAACTGAGCCTCAGGCAAAGCGCCAGCTGACATCTGAGGCTTTCCTTCCTTTGGAATAAAAAGCAGAGAAGGAATACTCTGTATACCAAAAGCTCCTGAAAGTTCAGGTTCATTTTCTGTATTAACCTTATAAAAATTAACCTTTCCTTCATATTCTTTAGACAATTTATCTATGGTTGGAGCGAGCATTTTACAAGGCATGCACCAATCCGCATAAAAATCTATAATTGCAGGGATTTCTCCCTCGTACTTCCAGTCCTGATTTTTCTCATAATCAAAAATCTTGCTTTTGAAATCTTCTGATGTAATATTTTCAGCCATAAAAGACCTCCTATTCTTTCTTATATATACAAATTACTATATTTAATTATCATAGTCAAGTTTTTTATATAAGCAACATCAGTTTTTATTTTTGACAAAAAGTATATGTATCATAAAACAAGATTTGACAATAGATAGGTCTTTTAATAGAAAAAACTTTAGCAAGCATTCCTCTCAGTCTCTTTTGGCTTAAATGTTATTTCACAGCAGGGTAAAACTAAAATTCTTGCGGGAGTGAAAAACCTTCCCGCAAATAATAATCTATTTAATGTACCCCAATTTTTTGAAGGTTTTTTAAACTAGAAAATATTAACAGTTGCAGTCGTCATAAGATCTGCTACATAATTTTTTACTATTTCATCTAACTTAATATCGGCAAGATAGTTTTTTATATCTTCTTTTACCTGCTCAAAAGGCATTTCAGATTCATCTTTTTTATCAGTAACAAGAATTAGATGATACCCATATTGAGTTTGAACAGGTTCACTAACCTTCCCAGGCTCAAGAGCAAAAGCAGCTTTATCAAATTCAGGAACCATCATTCCGTGTCCAAACTCGCCTAAATCGCCGCCATCCGGAGCACTTGGGCAATCAGAATACTCTTTAGCAGCTTCCGCAAAATCTTTTCCATCAATGACTTCCTTACGAATCTTGCTAATCTTATCATAAGCAGCCTTTAGATCTTCTTCACTTGATCCCGTAGGAGCCTTAACCAAAATGTGACTGGCTCTAACCGTTTCTTCTGAATGAAAATACTGTTTATTATCAGTGTAATACTTTTCAAGATCAGCATCTTCTATAACAACTTGAGGACGAAGCTCTTCGTCTATTAACTTGTTAATGACATTATAGCGTGAAACTGAATCTTTAAGCTCATCAATAGAAATTCCTTGAGCATCAAGAGCTTCCTGTAATTTTTCTGTCCCGCCATAATTTATAGTAAGGGAGTTTATATAATCATCAGCAGCTGCTGGATCTGCTTCATATTTTTTTTCTGTTGCGCTTTGAAACAAAAGTTCTCTGCTTATTAAAACCTGAAGCGCACTCTGCCTAAGCTGATTTATGTTTGAATCATTAATCTGCTGTCCCTGACTAATAGCCTGTTGATACATCATATTAAGCTGACGCTCCAAATCTATTGAAGTAATCTTAACTCCATTTACTTCCGCAACAGGTTTTATCTCCTGTTCCTGCGCAAAAACACAACTTGCCGCAACAACAAGAAGAATTACCAGAGAAATTATTCTTTTTAACACCATTAACTCCTGTAAGGACTCGCTTTCTTTACGAGCCAGAATCTGCATAGCAGAATAGATTGAAAAGAATAGCAAAAAGAAGAGCAACGCGAATCTTCCTACTATTGATAAAAGCTACAGACAAACTTTTACCAAAGCTCCTGTTTCAATAAAATATTCCAATATACTAATATAAATGATACTATCAGAATATGAGCAATAAAGATATAGATATTAATCTAACTAAACAAATTCTATCAAATATAAACAATGGACTTTACGATAATGTAAAACCTGTGAAAGTTAAGTCGATTCCAGTAATAAATGGTAATTCAATAATAGACCGTGCGGGACTTACACATATCAGTTTTAATTTTAATGATGTATGTGATAACCTCCGCAAGATTAATCCTGATTTAAGAGAATACATGTTTGGAACGGTATATGGGACATTGTCTGAATGTGATGGGACTAAACTGCTACATTTGTCAAAAGACGATCTAAAACAAATTGGAGTACAGCTTTATCCATACGTTTCATATGGAATTCTTAATGGTGGTTCTGCGACAAGCTATGCTGATGAAAAAAAGAATAAGGCTCTAAACCCTGAGCTTCACAAACTTTATAAAAGCCTTTTTGAAAAATCTTCCAAAGCGACAACAGGAAAGCCAAAAGGAATTGTTCCAGCCTTTATAAATGCTGATGGCTCAAATGGCCCTTCATTTATTGAACTAAAACTTAGAGCACTCTTAATCGAAAACTATAAATACAGAATCACAGTAAATTCTGAGAACGAGATATTCTCTGGAGATTCTGCCAGTAAAAAAGATTCAGCATTATTTCCACTTTTTCAAATGACTAGTGTTCATACTGATACACAAATAAGTGAAGCAATTGAAAAATATAAAAATAGCCCTTTTCTGACAGACCTTTTAGAGAAAACAGGAATAGACATTACCAAAACGATCAGCGCTATTCAGCCAATGATAGCGGCTTTCACTCATTCCTCTGTAGGTAAACCAAAACAAATATTTACAAACGCTTTTGGAAGAGATGGAGAAATGCTGCCATTGCCCGGCGGACATGGTCAGAATTTTATGGTTCTAAAAAAAGTATATCAATACCTATATAATGAATTAGATAAAAAACTAATCTATATAACCAATGTTGATAACATTGGAAATATGCCGGATCCTGTTTCAATAGCAATTACAGCAATGTCAAACACAGAAGCCTCTTTTGAGTTCTCATTCAGAACCCCAGTTGATGTAAAGGGAGGCATCCTTGTAAAAGACAGTAATGATAAAATTAATTGTGCTGATATAGGAGCCGCTATACCAAGAGAAGAAGTTGATAAACATGAGAAAGAAGGAAGACATATTCTTTACAACTGCGCTACTGGGCTCTTTAAACTTGATTACCTTACAGAAAATATAGAGACCATAATAAAAGAACTACCAATGCGAATAACTGATCAGAATAAAGATTCCGGCATCTACTCCCAGGCCGAACAAGTTACATGGGAAGTTATTGGCCTTCTTAAGAATCCGTTAATTCTTGGAGTAGAAAAATACGAGAGATACCTTGCGGCAAAGCTATTATTAGAATCTTTTATGACAAGCGGGTTATTAATAGAACACTCAGAGTTCCCTGAGCATGAAAATCCTGAACATGATTTTAAAACAACAGCGCAAAAACTCTATGCCGGCTTAAAGAAAAACCTTAATGAAATCTATGGAATGAAAGAGGAAAACAACAAATGGCAGCCACTTAACATAGACGATCTAAAAAAAGAAATAATAAAAAATTATTAGAATTTTATTATTATTTTATGAGCCTGATAGATTGACGGAATATAAATTAGCTCATAAGCTATTTTTTTAGCTCTGCTTTTATAAAGCAGAATATCATGTAAAAGGAGTAAAAACACATGACTCGACGCTTATTATTAGTCTTAACAGCTTTTATATTAGCTGTTATGCCTGTTTTTGCTGGAGGGCAGCAGGAAAAAACAGACTCAGAGGACAACACCGCGCTTCAAAAAACAGTGAATGATCCAAGGTTATACACACCTGGAAAATTAACGGTAGCAACTGGAGAACCAGTTTACCCGCCTTGGATGATGGACGACAATCCTTCTTCTGGAGAAGGATTTGAGAGTGCTCTAATTTATGCACTTGCTGAAGAGTTGGGATTCGCCAAAGAAGATGTTGTCTGGGTAAGACAAACTTTCGATCAGGGAATTGCTCCAGGAGCAAAACCTTACGATTTCAATATTCAGCAGTATACCGTCACAGAAGAACGCAAAGAGTTCATTGACTTCTCTATAGTCTATTACCAGCCAGAAAAAGCAGTTGTAGCACTTCCTGACAGCGGCGCAGCAAAGGCTGCAAGCTTTGAAGATTTACAGAAGCTCAAATGGGGAGCTACAATAGGAACAGCTGATCTTGATTATATAGAAAATAACATTGGAGTAACTGATGTTGCTGTATTTAATGATCAAATTGGAACATTTCAGGCTCTTTTAGGCGGGCAAATAGATGCAACCTGTATAGAGCTGCCAACCGCACTTTTTGTAACAGCTGTTCAGGTTCCTGAAGCAAAAGTAACTGCAATCTTACCACATGATCCTAAAGATCTTGGTCATGGACTTATTTTTGAAAAAGGAAACCCAATTGTAGGCTGGATAAATGAAGGTCTTCAGGCTGTTATAGACAAAGGAATTGTTGATAAACTTGCAAAAGAATACCTCTATGGTGACGCACAAATTCCGGAGCTTGCTAAATGAAAAAGCAATCCCCCTCTCCAGCAAAAAGGAGAGGGAGTTCTTCCCGTTTCAAAGAAACGATAGTCCCCCATCTTATCAGTATTAGTGCGGTTCTTATTGTTTTCTTTATACTAAGAGCAATTATAGTACAAGCTGAACAATGGCCGAGAATAAAAGCTCAGTTTTTTAATCTACAGGTTATTATTGAAGTATTCCCCAAAGTACTTCATGGGTTTGGTATCAATATGGCTGTATGGGTAATATCGCTGGTAGTAATAGCTGTCTGGGCATTACTTCTCGCAATATTCAGATCTCTTAATGGGCCATGGTTTGCGCCATTGAGAGTATTTGCAATTGTCTATATTGATCTTTTACGAGGTCTGCCATCACTTTTATTAGTGCTTCTATTTGGCTTTGGTATGCCGGCTCTTAATATTCCTGGACTTCCCAAGAGTAATATATTCTGGGGAGCCCTTGCCATGATCTCAAGCTACTCGGCCTATGCGGCTGAAGTTTATCGCTCCGGCATGGATTCGGTTCATGATGGACAAAGAGCTGCGGCAAAAGCTCTTGGTCTTAATCAAGGCCAAACCCTTCGATACGCTATTCTGCCTCAGGCAGTTAGAAACGTTATTCCGTCATTGCTAAATCTGGCAGTAGCTCTTCAGAAAGATGTTGCGTTATTATCAGTTCTGGGAGTAAGGGATGCTGTAAGAGAAGCCCAAATATATACCGCAAGAACATTTAATTACTCAACTCTAATTGCAGCAGCAATACTTTTTCTAATTGCAACAATCCCAATGGCAAGGTTTACTGACTGGGTTACAGAACGGGACCGAAAAAGGCGTCTTCAAAGGACTCAATAGATGAACAGAATAGAAATTGAACACCTCACTAAATATTATGGAAACAAACTGGTGCTTGATGACATCAGCCTTAATGTTAAAGAACATGAGGTTGTAACTCTCATTGGCGCGTCAGGTTCAGGAAAATCTACTCTGCTGCGTTGCGTTAATAATCTGGTAGATTTTAACGAAGGAGATATTAGAATAGATGGTCGATCTCTTTTTGATCAGTCTTTCGGACCGGCAGCCCTATACAAAAAAGTAGGAATTGTCTTTCAAGCATACAATCTTTTCCCAACTATGACGGTTTTAGATAACATTACTCTCGCGCCAAGAAAAGTTCATGGAAAGACCAAAAAGGACAGCGAAAACAAGGCAAAAGAGCTTTTAAGGCTACTGGATCTTGAAGATTTTGCGGACTCATATCCAGAGCAACTATCCGGAGGCCAGCAACAACGAGTCGCAATAGTTAGAGCTATGGCAACAGAACCAGAGCTTTTACTTTTAGATGAAATAACTGCGGCGCTCGATCCTGAACTTATAGGCGGCGTTCTTTCAGTTATTAAAGAATTAAAGACAAAGGGTATGACGATGCTAATTGTCACTCATGAAATGGGATTTGCCAGAGATGTTTCTGACAGGGTATGTTTTCTTGATGGTGGTAAAATTATTGAAGAAGCTCCTCCCCAAAAACTGTTTACAACTCCGGAAAACACGCGTACTCAGAATTTTCTGCAAAGGATAATAGAGTCAGGAAGATTATAATAGATGATAAAACTTACAGCAAAAGACAGACCCGAAATTTATGACTATCTTAGACTGAATCCTTATCTGCATCTTTATGAGATTGGAGATCTGGATGACAGGCTTCAGCCGTTTATAAGCTGGTATGGAATAAGAAAAGAAGGGTCGCTAAAAGCTGTAATATGTGTTTATGAAGGAGGAGAAATACCTACTTTAATGGCATTCTCTGATATTTACAGTCAGGAGCTATATGAACTTCTTATTAATGTAATAGAATTTATGCCTGACCGCTTTATGGCTCATCTGAGTCCTTGCCTTGAAAATACCGTAGAGAGATTTTCTACGATATCAAAACAACAATATTATAGAATGTGTTTGCTCGAAACCAAAAATATCAAACAATTTAATACAGAAAAAGCGGTAGAGCTTGATAAAAAAGATATTAGCGCTCTTCAGGATTTATATTCAACCAGTTATCAGGAGAACTGGTTTGAACCTGACAAAATAAACATAAATAAGTATTTTGGCATTTATGACAAAAATATTTTAGTAGCTGCGGCTGGTACGCATTCTTACTCAGAAAAGTATTCCGCGGCAGCTTTAGGAAATATTGCAACAAGAATAGACTACAGAGGAAGAGGTTTAGGAGCCTCAGTAACAGCAGCTCTATCAGAATCACTTTTAAAAGAAAAACTAAAAATCGGATTAAACGTAAAAACAAACAATAAAACTGCTGTTTCCTGTTATTTAAAAATAGGATATGAAATAATTACAGATTTTTCATTTCAGTGCCTGGAGAAATAATGACAACATCTGTTATTGGCAGCCTGAATGAAAAAAGTCTTCATAAAAAAATAAAAAATATTTATCTAACAAAAACTCCTAACGCAGTAGATGAAACTAAAGTCGATGATTATATCATAGATATAGTAAGTCCAAATGAACTCATTGAAATACAAACAGGGAACTTTTCAGGAATTAAAACAAAAATCTCAAAGCTCGTATCAAAGCATCCAGTTAAAATAGTACATCCGGTAGCAGCTGAAACAATTATTTCAACTTATAAAATAAATGGTGAATTAAAATCAAAAAGACGTTCACCTAAAAGAGGTTGCATAGAATCATGTGCTGGAGAGCTTCTTTACATAGCTGATTTACTTTATTCAGAGAATCTTTCAATAGAAATATTATTGATTAGACAAGAAGAAAAAAGAATAGATGATGGAAAAGGTGCAAGACGAAGACGGGGAATATCTATAAAAGACAGAACCCTTCTTGAAATTATAGAAAAACAAACATTCAAAAAGCGAGCAGACTTTATTTCATTATTACCTGAAAACCTTCCAAGCCAATTTAGTAATTCTGATATTGCTGATAAATTAAAAGAAAAATACTTACCTAAAAAGCAGCGTATTAAACTTGCAAGCCAGATTTCATATTTATTAAGAAAACTGGAATTAATTAAGATTACAGGAAAAGATGGAAACAGGCTTCTCTTTAGCCTACTTACAAATAGCGCAATTATTTAGCAAGTTATCCCCTTGGGCCATAATTGAGCAAAATAAAATCAATTACAATGCTAAACTATAGGGGTTAAATGCTTATCCCTGCAATTTAAAAATATTATATGATATAGGCAGCAAATATTAGCAGAAATGCTGCCTACATATTTTTATTTCTTTTGTTTAATAAACCACCTTTTTACTGATTAGATACCAGCTTCATCCATAAGTAATCTTGACATTTCTTTCACTGTCAAAACTTTCCCGGCAGACTTTACCACTCCGTCAATGGCCAAAGCAGGCGTCACTAAAACTCCCATTTCTGAAATTTTGTTCATACTTGTTACTTTTTCAATTTCAGCATTTATGCCAGTCTCTTCCAGAGCTTGAATTGCGCTTGTTTCAAGCATCTGGCATTTGGTGCAACCTGCACCCAATACTTGTATTGTCATATTGCTCTCCATTTATTTAATATTGTTTCGATATTAGGAAACTTTCAATTCATTGTCAACCAATACTACAAATACTTTATTGTTTTTGCTGCGGTATTTTATTTATTACATATCTTTAAAAACAATCACTATAA
>JAQQAK010000087.1 GCA_028527945.1 Spirochaetaceae bacterium | reverse complement strand
ACAGCGTCTTCTACTTCGAGCCCAAAATCAAGAAAATCTTTCAGCTTGGAAGAAGCTTCTATTACTGCCTTCAATTTTGAATCAATGTCACAAATCTGATTGCTTAAAAATTCAAGTTCTTTGGCAGTTTTCAGAAGCTCTTTAGATGCGGATTCCATTTGAAAGTTATACATCTGCGTAAAATCTTTCGGCTCTCCTATTGAGAGATAATTTCCGGAGATTTCCACAAAAAAATTATTCCAGACCTTTTCAAATCCATTCATAAAGATAAAATCTTTCATAAATGGATTTTCAGCGTTAGCAAGTATAAAATCTAATGAAGTCTCTTCAGCAAGAGCCTTAACAGCAACCTCATCTGTACTAAAATTGGAAGGAATACCAAAATCACTACAGCAACCACGAGCTATTGTAGAACAAAAGCTGTCCAATGTTGAAATAGAAGATCTGTCAAACTTTTTAATGGCCTCTGCGCATTCAGGATTATTCTGTTCTTTTAAAAGCTGCTTGTATATTCGCTCATACATCTCTGCCGCAGCTTTTCTGGTAAATGTAAGAGTCAGAATTTCAGAGACATCCGCTCGGCCTTCTTTTATCAAACGCAAAAATCTTGCGGCAAGAACCGTAGTCTTTCCAGACCCAGCCCCAGCGGAAACAACAGCGTTTGTATTGCAATCAACTACCATCTGCTGATATTTATCAAGATTCATTATACTGCCCACCTCACATTAAACCTTTTTCTGCAAACACTTCTAAGCCGACAGCCATCACAGCGTACAGGAGGAATAAAATCACCTTTTCTGCAAGAATCAGCCATAAGCTTAATTTCTTCCAATGTTTTATCGCAGAGGAGTTCTTCAGCATTCTCAATTTTATTCAAAACACCCTTTTCGCCGGAAACAATCATATGTTTACCGTCCCTAAAACTGTAATAACTTGTACTTTGAACCTTAATATTATTTTGTTCCGCAAGAAGAATATAAACAGGAATCTGATAACCTTCTTGAGGAGAAAGAATATTACCGTCATCATCAAATTTTACAAACTTTGCAATTCCTGGTTTGGTTTTACTTCTTTTATAATCAACAATAACAGCTCCGTTTTCATTAGATGAAATTCTATCTATTTTTCCAACGACCTTAACCTGCCCTTCCTCAAGTTCAAATGAAAACCACTGTTCAAGATATTCAGGAAAATAACCGTCAAACGTCTCAGTTTCAGCCTTAAGAAAATCAGCTATATAATTAAAAGCTTTTCGTTTAAAGGAATCCCAGGCCGGGCCGTAAAAATAATTACAGCTTTTTTCCCATTTAATAAATATTATATTTGCAGAATCCTCAAGCAATTGCAGGTACTCATTTGTTTTACCAAAAGCCCGAAAGGCCCTCTTTTCTTTTTTAAGAGAATTAAAGAAATGAAACATGATTTCATGAAGAATATCACCCTCAGTAAAAGGATCATCAACTTTCAGAATATACTCATCTTCAAAAAGGCTTAACAGGTAAGTCGCGTAAAAAGAAAAAGGACAGCTTTCCCACTTGTTAAGAGCAGAGGCAGATATTCTAATCTTACCTTCATCAGCAAGTTTGTCATAAAGCAAGCTTTCTTTGAAATTACCAGGAAAAACTTTTTCTGTAGCGTCAAATTCTTTTGTGATAAAAAAAGTCTTTTCAGCATATTCAAAACCTTTCTTTTGAATATTAGTAATATTAAAAAAGTTTTCAGCGACAACACCTGAATCAGCAGACTGCCACCAGATATTTTCTTTTAACACAGGTTCATTAAAAAATGGATCTTCACTTTGATGTGCATAATTGATATTTCTGACAGCCTCATCTTTTACAAAAACAGCAGGCGGAAGAGCAGCTCCGGAAGGAGTTTCTGTGGAACATGAAAAACGAATATCTTTACCTGAAAGGTTATATAAAAAGATAAAATCATCAGACATATTCTGCTCTGAAATTCCCAAAGAAGAACGCTGCTGTTCACTTAAAAACGCAAAGGGTAAAGAAACCGCTCTGGACGCTGAGTTGGAAAGCCCACAGACAAAATGAACCTCAGGTTCTATCAAGGCTGAAACTCTATATGGATAAAGATCTATACCGCCTTTTTCAGCCTGTTTTACATAGATTTTCTCACCAAGAAGTTTTATCCAAAGCGCAAGCGGATTTTTTATCTCAATGCCGGATATAGATTTTTCAGCCTCGCACAAAGAAGAAAGAACCTCTCTTGTTCGCTGAAAAACCCTTTCACATTCACTATCCCACAAACTGCTATCTGTTATAAGAAAAGTAGAAATAAAAACCTGAAACTTTTCTGAAAGCTGGCTAAAACTTGAGCAAGAACAAAGATCTCCAATTCGTGTTTTTAATTTTTCATAAAACTTTAAAAGCTCAATTTTACCAGCAGATTTTAAACGTGTTTTCCAAACATCACCAGAGCCATAATCTGATGTGTTTTTGAGACATCGATTCAATATTCCAAAACTTATAAGATCAGCAGCCAAATCTGCTTCTTTCCAGAGAAAGGCCTTAAAGAGTAAAAGATTTTTCAATGACTCAATGCTATATCCACTTTGACGACATTCTGATAAAAGAGACGGAAGCCTTCCTGCCGGATACTCTGAAAGGGACTTCCCCTTTCGGTATGAGATAGGAACATCATCAAGCTTGGCCTCAGACAAAATGAGTCTTGCAAGTGTGTCATCTGCACAGGTAACAGTAATTGATGAAGCATTTGTCCCTGACTTTAATAAGGCCTTTATTTCAGTAACAACCGCATTAGCCTCAATTACAGAATTCTCAAAAACCCTTAATTCAGACAAGCGGCTATCTACCTGAGGATAAAATAGATTAAAACCGTAATTGCTTAATAGTTTATCAAATTCTTTAAAATCATCTATAAGATTTGGAGCAATAATATAATGAGGCAGTTTTGAGGCTTCAACTTCAGGCAGCTGCCACGATGGTTCAAACAAAGAATTAACGTCGAGAAAGTCTTTGTACCGCTCATAAATTTCTGAGATATCGTCTACAAGCCCCGGTTCAAGAAAATGTTTATTTTTATTTATTAAAGCCTGAAGTGATTCTATCTCAGGTAAAATGCGACAAATACTATCGGCAAAACCTCCGGCAGCATCAGCGTATAATGATGGGATAATCTTATATAAAAAGGGCTTTTTAGCATTTTTTTCGATAATATCAGCTGTAAAAATACGCCTTAAAACCGAATTAACAGGCTTATCTTTTTTATCATGCAGGGTAATCTTTTCTTTAAAACTATCCCATGATAAAAATCTGTCATTACGAACTGCTTTCTTACCAGTTATATCAAGATAAGATTTTCGCCAAAAAACAGCAGCGGCCTCAGAAGGAAAAACGTAGATGGCCCTATCATCTGCTGTAGTCTTTAATAATTCTGAAATTTTATTCATTAAGACAATTATAACAAATTTGCTGAATTCTACAAACAGCAAAAAGTCAGCCTTCTTGACAGTCACTCAATCTTTCCGGTATATTTCAAAAATCGGGGGTGTAGCTCAGTTGGCTAGAGCGCGTGAATGGCATTCACGAGGTCAGGGGTTCGATTCCCCTCACCTCCAGTACAAATAATGAATATAGACCAGAACAAAAGCAACAATGAATCCTCTAAGGAAGCGCCCCCTGAATTTTCTGATCTCTTCGGGGGAGGATCTTCAGAAGACTCACCTATGGATCTACTCTTTGGAGAAGATTCTTCAAAAGAGAAAGCAGGAAATGATCTGTCACAAAAAGGATTTCTTCCTGTTGAGAAACTCTTTGAAGAAAAGCCTCTGCCAATTTTCGCTGAAAAAGGTTACTACCAGAAAGCTCTTTCTGGAGAAGGTGAACCATCAAAACGTTTTCATAATTTTTTAAGCCAGTATTTGAACAGTGATGATCCAAAAGAAAAATCAGCAATAAGAAATAAACTCATATCAGCATATTGGGATTTGACAGAAAATATCTCAAAAAAAGTGTTTGAAGACTTACCAACTCCCAAAAAATATGCGTTGCGTTTTGGAGCTATACTTCCAAATCTTTTATCAGCAGATTTGAGAAAACTTTTATCAGTAATTATTGATGAGAATGATACTGGTGAACCTATACATTATTTTGACGAATGGCTTGAACAAATTTCTTCTGGAGATATCAATCCGTCAACAACTGACGAACTTAGACCTACCAGAAAAAAAACAGATAAAGAGAATATCAAACCTCAACTGGATAAACATAAAGGTCAGGAAAAGTCTTTAATAAATCTTATACAGCGAAAACAATCAAACCTTGTAGATTATGAAAACATTCTCAAGGAAAAAGTGTCAGTTTTAATGGTAAAACGGCCAAATCCTAAATACAATGGACTCAACTATGCTTATTCTTCAGATCACCGAAGGGCTATTACAGAACTAAGCATGACAATAAAAGATTTGAACAGGATAGACAAAGAAATATCCACTCTTTATTCAGATCTTGATAAAAAT
>JAQQAK010000086.1 GCA_028527945.1 Spirochaetaceae bacterium | reverse complement strand
CTTTATTATAGTACCATCCAATTCCCTGAAACGATAAGGGCAGGGCTTTTTTTTCGCCTGAAATATTTGTACAAGGTTCAAGAGAGTTATTATTAAACTTTATTTCTGATTCTTGAATGAAAGAATCAAGCGGTTCAAGATAACTTTGGAATTCTGTAAATTCAAGCCCCTGATGCAGCATTATAATATCTGGAGCAGTCCCAGCAAGCAAGGCTGATCTTAAAGCTGGGATATATTCTTCTTCTTCAAAGCCTGTATGTTCGACTAAAGCCTCAGGAGTGTTTTCTAAAAATAAATTATCAATTTTTGTGAAAACACGCCTTGTTTGTATATCATTAAACTTGAAATCCCAAACTTTTATAATACTTTTTTCCTGTTCGCATGAGCCTTCAGCGAAAAGCGGCAAAAATGAAAGAGTGAAAATAATAAATATTGCTTGTACTAAATGATTCTTCAATAATTTTCCTTATACAAATATCAAGCTCCATGATAAACTAAGGCGGTGAAGAAGATCCACAATTTTTTTCTTATATTTGTCAGCAGTTTCTCTTTATTGTGTTTTCTTGGTGTTCTTGTTTTATTTTATAATAATCAGTCCAATCAAGTTAAGTCTCTTGCTCTTGAAGCTATGTCGGTGTTGTCTGAATGGAGTAATTTGGAAAGTTCAACAAATGATCTTTTGTTAAATCGTTTTACACAATTTGGTAAAGGCTCTTCTCCGGTTATAGAAAACTGGGAAAAACAGTATAAGGGCTTTGGAGATAGACTTGAAAGTTTATTAAATAATCCATATTTAACACGGCAGGACGGTATAAAAGAACGCCTTGATGGTGCTTATCGTGTTTGGCGTTTTACAGAAGTTAGATTAAATAATGCTGATTATTATTTTAAGCAGATTATTCAGTCAGGACTTGGTGAAAAGGTCATGGTTAATGGAATGCTTCACACAATGTATCAAATGCGTATGCAGAACCAGCTTAGTGTTAATGAGATCTGTCTTCTTGAAGAAACTGTTTGCGTTCTTGAAAGTCTTGATAATGTTACAGATGAGTTTGATTTTCTTTTTCATTCTATAGTACATGATATGAATGCTGCCGGAGAGGTTTATCTAAAACGTGTTAGAGCTTTACTTTTTGCCTTGTTTTTTTCTGCTGTTGTTGTTCTCATTGTATTTGTTTTAATTTACAGACAATTAAATAGTGCCCAAATAAACCGAAGAGTCTATCTTGAATCAAGAAAAGCCAGATTAATGAGAAATCTATGTAAAAACAGTAGTGAAGAAGAGCTTTCAATATTCAAGAAGAAAGAGGTCGAATATGAACTGGAAATTTCAATTGATAAACCAGTTATGATAATAATGTTTCAAATAGATAATTTTAATGATTTTTCTCATAAATATAATATAGAAGAACAACAGAGTAAAATATTGAACTTTTGTTTTATGTTCTCAGCCTTTCTTAAGGAAACTGGATATAAATCAGAATATTTTAGGTATGAAGATGAGTTTATTGTTTATATGCTCAACTCTGAAGATTCAAACAACTATGAATTATTTGAACAAAACCTTAGAAAGTGGCATAAAAATAATTTAGGAAAACAAGATTTTAGTGTTTCAGTTACAATAAGTGATATTTGTTTAGATAATCAGGATCTTGACCGTGATTTTGAGTATTTGCAGAGACTTTCTGAATATAGGTATTTGATGGGGAGCAATGCTTTTATAACACCAGGCTCCTGGGATATGGTTCCGGATGAAGAGTTTAGATATCCTCTTGAAAAGCAGCGTCAATTTGAAGAGACTATTAAATCATTAAACGATGAAGAAGCTCTTGTTCTAATGAATGAAATGCTGGATTATGCCAAACCTTATGGGCCTGAGACCATTAAAAGGTTTGTTATAAGGTTTGCGGCGTCTCTTGTGTCTGTTGTTGAGCTATTAGAGAAATCCTATCATCTTCCTCCGTTGGAAGGCGTCGTTCCTATGATTCTTGCAATACAAAAGAAAAATACTATTGATGAAACAGCCGCAATGCTTGAAGGTGTTATTATTCAGGTAACAGATGCTTGTAAGAAAAAGAAATCAGAGAAGCATGATCATAATGTTGAGTTGATAAAGGATATTATAAATAGCAGTTTTGCTGATTTTAATTTATCCGCTGATCAAATCGCTGATAAGTTTAATCTTACAACTTCTTATATTAACAGACTTTTTAAACAGCATACAACATTGAGTATAGCTGGTTATATAAACGAGTGCAGGCTGCTTCATGCCGAAGAACTTCTTAAAACGTCTGATAAAACAGTTGCTCAAATTGCTGAACAATCAGGTTTTGCCAGTATGGGAACTTTTTTTAGATTATTTAAAAAACGATTTGGTTTAACTCCGGGAGAAATGGCAACAAAGTATAATTTTAACCTTACTAAATAACTTCTTAAAATAAATTCATAAAATAGTATATACACTTCATGAAATAGTGGACGCCGGTTTTGAATATCTGCTGTTACGATATGTCTCATATTGGTTGAAGGGATATAAGATCACGGATTTTACCGTGTTTCAAAAACCAATTTTTATAGGAGATAATAGCATGATTGAAAAAGCAATTGATACCAAACTTGTTGTAAGACCCATTGTCGGATGTCTTACTCACTCACATTTCTGGGAAGGTCCATGCCGGGCCGGACGTAAAGAAGATATGACTGTAGAAGCAGAAGCCAAGGCTGCTGATAAATCTTTTGCCGACGCTGTAAAGCAGCTTGAAGATATCTCAAGTGAGGTAGAACTTCTTCCTGCAATTGATGCCAGGTATGATGAAAAATTTGTTGTTGGCGCTGATGTTTTTGAAAAAATAGAAGAGGACATGGACAAAGTCGACTTTTTTCTATGTATGAACTGGAGAATACCTAAGCTTGAACGTTACAAAAAGCCTGTTGTTATATTACAGAATGGAAATGAAGGAATAGATTTTGCTGCCTACTGTCGTTCTATTGGTGTTGAGGCTCATGTTTGTATGGATATGAAAGACTTAAATGAAATAGTTCATCTTTTATGGGTTCGAAAGGCTGTTTCAAAAACAAGGGCTTTAGTTCTAACAGCAGGCAGTCAGCCTACGTTTGGTATTCAGAGTCTTATTCGTGACCCTGAGATTTTAAGAAAAAAATATGGTTTAGAGGTTGTAAAACTTCCTTTCAGAGACATTTTTCCATACATGGATAAGATTACTGATGAAGAAGCAGCTCCTATAGCAGAAGAAATGCTTGGTGGATCTAAAGACACAAAGGTTAATACTGAGTGGTTTATAAACGATATTAAATATTACCTTGCTGCGAAAAAGATGATGGAAGATTATCAATGCAATGCTTTTTCAACAGCATGTCATGAGCTTTGTACTTCAGAAATACCTCAGCAGAGAAAGTTTACTCCATGTGTTTGTCACTCCATAATGAAAGATGAAGGTATTCCAAGTGGATGTGAAGAAGATCTTAATGCTCTTACAGCTATGACAATATTGCAGTATGCGGCACAGAGACCGGCTTTTATGGGAAATCCTAATTATGAAACAGACGAACTTTTAAGAATTCACCATGCTGTTCCTGCTTTATGTATGAATGGATATGGAACTCAAAAGCTACAATATAAATTATGGGCTTTCACTGGTCAGGGATTCGGTGGTAAACTTCAGGTAGATTTTACTGAAAATAAAGAAGACAAGGTTACTCTTGCCAGATTTAATCCAATGGGAGACACTGTTTGTGTTAAGGTTGGAGAGGTTGTAAGATCTGAATATGATGAGCTTTACTGTAGCCCATACTATTTTATTACTATGGATGACGCAAGAACCTATATGCATAATCTTGCAGGATTTGGACATCATCAGGTTCTTGTTTTTGGAGATTATATGAAAATGATGAAAAAAATCTCTGAGGTGATGGGCTTTAAAGTTCTTGAAGGTTAGTTTTTTATAGAATGATATATCTTAATAACGCGGCAACTTCTTATCCAAAGCCGGATGTCGTAAAAAAAGTTCATGCTGAATTTCTTGATAAAGCACCAGGCTCTTTATACAGGAGCTCTGGTGAGCATGAAGATGTTTTTGGTGAGTGCCGTAAAAATCTTGCCGCGCTTTTAGGTATATCCGACAGTAAGCGAATCTTTTTTACAAGCGGAGCAACTGATTCTTTTAATTTTTTGCTTTCGGGTTTAGGTTTGTCTGGTAAAAAAATTATTACAACAGCAACTGAACATAATTGTGTATTAAGACCGCTTTACAATATGAAAAAGCTGGCTGATTGTTCTGTAGAAATAATTCCATGTGATGAATATGGATTTATCAATCCTGAAGATTTAAAAGCCGCCATAACTCCAGATACTGCTGCTGTCATAGTTAATCATTGTTCAAATGTAACAGGTGCTGTTCAGGATATTGAAACAATGAGAAGATTTGCTCACAGTGTAGGGGCTCTCTTCATTGTTGATGCTTCACAAAGCAGTGGATGCGTTCCTGTTTATACCGATAAATGGCAGGTCGATGCTCTTGTTTTTACAGGGCATAAAAGTCTTTTTGGTGTTCAGGGAACTGGTGGTTTTTATTTGAAGGATTCAATATCTTTGGAAGCTTTCAGATTTGGAGGCACTGGAACAGATGGACGACGTCTTGTTTATGAGTCGTCTGCTCCATATGAAGTCGGCACTCAAAATGAAGCCGGAATAGCTGCTCTTTCTGCTGGTGTTAATTATATTCTTGATGAAGGCCTTGTTTCTATAATTCGTAAAGAACAGGAACTTTATTTAATTTTACTGGAAGGATTGAGTAAGTTACCTCTTATAAAACTTTATAGTGGAGCTTTGGAAAACAACCTTGAAAAAGATTTTTCTCCAGTTATCAGTTTTACAATTGATGGAATAAACCCTTCTGATATAGGATATATTTTATTTCATTCATACAATATTACTGTAAGAACTGGATTTCATTGTTGTCCGCTTATTCATGATTATATAGGAACATCAAAGTTTGGTACTGTACGGTGTAGTCTTTCGTTTTTTAATGATCTAAAAGATATAAAAGCTTTTTTAAAGGCTATAACAGAAATCCACCAGTCGCTTAAAGAGAGTTGATAAAAATGAAAATTCTAAAAAGGCTTCCATCGCGCGAGACTTGTTCTGAAGCAGGATGGTACGCTTATGATATTTTTCTTGATAGAGAAATTGATGATAATTTTATAAGATATTTAAAGCCATTGGGATCTTTAATGTA
>JAQQAK010000085.1 GCA_028527945.1 Spirochaetaceae bacterium | reverse complement strand
TTACTTTCTTTCCAGATGTTTGTTCGTCAAGTATTTTGACTATCTGTTCTTCACTAAATCTCTTTTTCATTTCAGCCTCCATTGTATTTATTGGCTGAAAACTAATCTACTCTTTTGTACTGTTTTTAGGGGTGAGGTCAGATGCATGTGAACTGAAGAAAAATGCGTTAATTGAGTTGTTCCGCAATTCCATATCAGCAACAGCCTCAATATCAGGATCACCCCAATTCTCTATATCATCATGTATTCTTGCAGCATGATCCATCATACTATAAGCAACGGGCCAGTTATCCCAATCATTATTATAGTATCCAAGGGTCAACCAACCATCAGCAGTCCATTGAGGTCCTATATACTTGCCTCCAAAACGAATCACTTTATTATTATTATTCCAACATGTAGTAATTTCTTCAGAAGTACCATCCTTATTCCAATAAGTTCCGCCTGAAATTGCTGAATACACCAATTTATAATCAGTTCCGGCATATGCCTCTCCTAAAAACCAATAAACACCAGCTCCGGTATTTTGACCAACAGACAGTTTCCCTCCAAAACCCAATATATCAAAATCATTATAAAGACTGTAATCTTTAAATCCAATATTTAGATCAGTGGCAAGAGTTGAAGTATTAAAATTAATCCCCTTTTCTGCTCCCGGCCCCCCCCAAGTAATATCAAGACCATAACTTCTGAATAATAATGCGTCTAAAACTTCGATCTGAAGACCATCTTTACCTACAGAAAAACTAAATAAACCTAGATTAAAATCTATACCACCAGTTCTTGAAAAGTCTCCAGTTGAAAAATACCCAAAAACTGTTCCAAAATATGAACCATCACGGTTTTGGTTTAACAAGCCTGTTGGATCAATAAATTTTAGAGGATTATTATTGGCATAAGCGTACCAGTTTAGGCCGTCTCGGATTGGGTCTTCGGTGGTAAATCTTCCCAAATTTGGGTCATCAAGCTCTTTGAGCTTGGCATTGGCAGGAAGGATTGTATGAACTGTACTCTCGTACAGTTCGGCAATGTACCATCTTGCATTGTAGTACTAGAGGCCTGTGTCTTCATCAAGTTCTTTTCCGGTATACATTACATGCTCATCACCGCTGGCATTCTCCTGATCCGCAAACGGAGTTACACTTCCAGTCCAGACTGAATTGCCATCTTCATCTGTCATTAAAACGGTACTTCCTATATGGTCTGTTCCATAATAGTAAGTTTCTCCGTCTTCTACATGCGCTATTATTCTACTACCAAGGTAGATGTAGTCTCTTGTAGAGTCTTTTGTCTTCTCTATCATTCTACCTGTGGTATCAAATGTGTAATATGTTGATTCGCCATCAGCGTCTGTTGCCATTACCCTGTACCCTGAAATATTATACATCTTATTTCTTGAATCCTATATGCACTCTTAAATTTCACTTTGTTTTTTCTATTTCGATAATAACATTCTTAACTTTATAAGATTTAATTTTCTTTAAATTATTTAAATAAAAAATTGTATCATTTACTAATTTTTTATTTTTTACTTGTTCTTCAAACTCTTCACTACTCATTTCTCCTATAGTCTCAAAGAGATATATTTTTGCATTTGATATTAATATATTTAACTCAAGAGGATTTTTAGGATATTCACTTTTTATTACTTTAGCTTCAACTGTAACACTAACCTTATAAAATCCCTCAAAGTTATTTGTATTACAAACAAATATTTTATTCTTTTCAATAACTTTCGTACAACCTACTATAAAAATTAGAATAAAACATAAAATCAAAAATATTTTTATTCTTTTTAAATTATTCACCTTTTTCACTCCTATACTTTATTTGACTACTGTAAACTTTTTCAGCTGTCATTCTTTGAGATGAAATACCTCTATAATTTTCAATCTCGATCTCTATTTGAGTTTTAATATCTTTTGATTTTTTTATATCCTTAATTGTATTAGGGATAATATCGTTAACAATTTTATCACCAGTTTGTCCTTCGCAAGCTGGCGCACCAAGCTTAGAAAGAACAGCATCTTTTGTTAAATCAAGCGTATTTTTATTTATAGTTCCAGATGTTTCATAATACTGAGAATAATACTTACTTTCTAAATCTGTAATTTTACCCCTTATATTATCTTCTTTTTTTTGTAAATCTATATAATTTTTTCTCATATCATTTAAGACTTCATTTTCAACATCTAATTTTGCTACAGCTATCTCTTCATAATCAACATTATTTTCTTCATCAATAGAATCTAACGTATCAGAAATATTTTTTGTATACTGGTTATATTCATATTCAAAAAACGCATTTTTGCCTGATTGAGCTTCTCTCTAACTGACCACTCAACCCCGTCGAATCCACAAACCTCAACGGATTATTCCCCGCATAAGTATACCAGTTTAGGCCATACCCGCCACTCAAACCCTCAGAGTCTCTTAATTGTAAATTACCGTTACTGGTCAAGTGTTTTTCCGTTTACAGATGCCTTATTTCAAGGATTTGCACTGATAAAAACAGTATAACCTTATGAAAAATGAAGATCCATTACTTTTTAATTGTCTGAATAAAG
>JAQQAK010000084.1 GCA_028527945.1 Spirochaetaceae bacterium | reverse complement strand
CAGAACAACTGTAAGACTTACATTCATTATCATATAAAAAAAGGTGTTCGAAACAGTTATTCTGAAATCCAAATTCGTAAAAAGTTCTTTATAGTTTCTGAAGCCAATAAATTTCATAGCTCCCTGCATATTCCATCTATGAAAACTTAAAAATATATTGTAAAAAATTGGATATATAAAAAAAACTATCAAAACAATAAGGGCTGGCGCTATAAAAAAGTATGGAAGACTTTTCTTTAGATAGCACGATAGAGCTTTAGACAAAAAAGAAACGGTTACAGCAAGAAAGAATAATTGTGACTGTAAAAAAACACTATTAAATATGCATAAGGTTTTTCAAAATTTTCTTAGTTTATATTATAAAGTTCTTTACATTGACATGTTTATTTTTATAATATAAGAAATAACATTATTTCCTATCAGACAGCAGAGAGAAAGAATAATACTAAAAGTATCACTATTGTAAACAATAAGTTCTGGTTTCTCCTGTTTGTCTGTGGCTAAATGCTTTGAAATTAACATACAGGAGTAACCCTATGTATACAAAAAAAATTATTGCTGCCGTCTTTGTCTTAATTTCTACAGCTTGTCTATTTTCTCTTGATAGCGCAGTTGATGAGAGAATTGATAGAAATCCATTTTATTCTGAACCTATCCTTGATAGTATTCTTCTTACAACATCTGTTGCTCTGAACGTAACTGTTTTATATCTGGATAAGGTTAAACAAATAAATAACCTTGAATTTGATGGTAATATTTTTGATTCGTCACAGATAAATGGTTTTGATAGGCTCTTTATGTTCCAATATTCACCGATAATAGATAAACTCGGAACCGGTCTCTGCATTGTTTCTATATTAACACCTTCACTATTGCTTTCTATTCCATCAGATCAATGGCTAACTATTGGAATTATGTACACAGAAACTATATCACTTGCTTATGGCTTAAAAGAGCTTGGAAAACTTTGTGTAAGCAGAGCAAGACCCTATATGTATTTTGATAACTTTCCGCAGGATGCTCTTGATGACTTTGACTGGAACAAGTCTTTTCCTTCCGGACATACGACATTGTCTTTTGCCGGAGCATCATTTACGAGTTTTGTTTTTTGTAAATATTTTCCCAATTCAAAATGGAAAATACCTGTAATTGCTTCTTCTTATATATTCGCTGTCGGCACTGCTGTCTGCCGGATAGCTAGTGGAGAGCATTTTATTACTGATGTTATAGCTGGAGCCATAGCAGGTACTGCCTGTGGTTTATTTGTACCCTGGATTCATAGTTTAAACGTGAAGCCTAAAAAGATAACAACTAAAAATGGTCAGGAATTATCTGTTCAAGTATTGCCTATGGGTGCGTGTCTTTCAATAAGGTATTAGCATCTCACAATGGGTATACTCTGCAGTTAAGACATAGAAACACCTGAACCACGGATTTTTTTCTGAACAATATAACTACTATCTTTAGTCCAGAAGTTTTCAATGTACTCAATATAGTCTAAGCCTTGCTTTTTTATTTTTACATACCCCCGATCTATATACATTCGCGCAAAAGCGTCTACATCAGTTTTGTTATTTACTGAATAATCCCCCAAGCTTCAAGCTCGTTGACAAGAGAATCTACAGATAATCGAATTGAATATTCTTGATTATGATTCTCCCAAAATCCTAAACAATTGCCCTTTTTCTTTCAGTAGCGCAACAATCAACCACTCCGGAGCAAAGCAAACACAGGTTGGTTCTGCAAGGAATGGGTTTAGACGGTCGCCGCTTTCTACCCAACACAAAAATACTCTTTCCAAATAGAAGATTCCGCATGTAGAATGCTGCTAAAGCAGGGCGTGGTATTAAACCTTCCCGGCGAATAAATTATAAATTGCTTTCTCATTATGCTTTTTTAATAAAAACTCAAACTAAAAGTGTATCAATTCGTGTATCAATTTTATTTTTCAAAAAAACTCAAAAAACTGCTATTTATTAAATATTTATATTGTAAGGATTTATTTTTCTATAATTTGATCGCGGCGGGATTCGAACCCACGACCTCTTCCTCCGGAGGGAAGCGCTCTATCCAGCTGAGCTACGCGACCTTTAGTTTACCTAAAACAAAAAACTAAAATGAAAAGAACACATAGTCTCTTTGTCATAATAAAGTACTCCCGCTTTTATCAGCTGTCAAGCCAGCCACAGCTGATTAGCAGGGCTTACAGATCTAAATGATGCTAAATTTCGGCAGCAGTCGCTTTTATATTAATTATGCTAATTTTATTTTAGTCAAATTTAAAACTGCTGGATAGCATGCCGATAAGCTGACTATGAGGATTAAATATAACGCGCCATTAACACTGACTTTTGCCTTAACAGCATCAGCTCTTATTTTAATAGACCAGATAACCGGGTCACATTTTATTCCAACATATTTCATGGTTCCCGGCAAGGGAATGTTTAACACATACGACTGGGTAGACTGGATGACATTATTTACCCACTGTCTTGGACACTCCAGCTGGGAACATCTTCTTGGAAACATGACATTGATGCTTTTAATAGGTCCTATCCTTGAAGAAAAATACGGCTCACTCACTCTGTTTTTCATGATATTTATAACAGCAGTAGTAACAGGCCTTTTAAACGCTTTTCTTTTTTCAACAGCCCTTCTTGGCGCAAGTGGTATTGTTTTTATGATGATTCTTCTTATTTCTTTCACCAACACCAAAAACGGAGAAATACCATTAAGCTTTATTTTGATATTAATTCTCTATCTTTCAGTAGAGATTATCAACGCAATGCGTTACGATGATATCTCTCAGTTCGCGCATATTATAGGTGGAATTTTTGGAAGTTTATTCGGTTTTCTAAGACCAAGAAAACATTAAGTCTATAATGCCTGAACCTCAGCCCAGATAGATGGTTCTACAAGAATTCCATTCTCAAGGCTTTCTGCTCTTTTTTGAGCAAGCCCCTCTCCGGGGTAACGGATAGAAGTATAAGACTCCATAGTTTTGGAACATTTCAGTTCCAAAAGAGTTTTTTCTATCATCTCATTTATTCTATTTCTATCAGTAAAAGACTCCAGATTTACAGCAATAAATACCTGAGAAAGCTTTGTCTCCCCGGATAATTCCCCGACCTCTCTGGTACAGAGACCGCCGGAGAGAACAGCGGCTATCAAGTCAAGAACAAGAGATAAACCTGCCCCCTTCCATAAGCCAATAGGCAAAGGCTGTTGAGTATAGAGTATTTCTGACGGGTTCTTTGTCAGATTTCCATTTTTGTCAAAACCTCCGTCATAAGGAAGCATTTCGTTATTTAGAGCGTATGTTCCAAGTTTACCGTAAGAATACTGACTCATCGCGGCATCAAACAGAACAGGAACTCCTTTATGGGGAACAGAAATAACAAGGGGATTATTTCCAAGCTTTGGCTCAGAGCCTCCCCACGCAGGCATATTAGGCATAGTGTTTGTCCAGAAAACTCCTATACAGTCAGCTTCAGCGGCCATAAGCCCATATGCTCCGGGACGCATCCAGTGGTTTGTGTTAGACAAGGCGACGGCTCCAAAACTATTAAGTTTTGCAAGCTCTATGGCCCTCGTAGTACACGCATAGGCATTCAGATTCCCCGGCCCGCAGCAGCCGTCCCAACGCTCAAGACCGCCTATACTTTCCTTAAAAACAGGAATTGCCTCGACATTAACGGTTCCATCTTTTATGGAATCAATAAATCCGGGAAAGCGGTTTAAACCATGAGAGTAAATTCCATCCTGACTGGCTTCTGTAAAAAGCCTCGCGGCAAGAGCAGCCTGCTCTTCATTCATACCAAACTTAAGCAGAACCCGCTCAAACTCACTATACATCTCTTTAAATGCAACTCTCATAACCGCTTTCCTCCAATATAATTTAACCAAAGAGGCTCTAAAACCCAAAATATCTGTCAGCATTTCTGAAGCTAATATCAGAAACCATATTTCCTACAAGATTAAAATCATCAGGAATAAGACCATTTTCCATATCAGCGCCAAGAATATTACAAAGGATACGGCGAAAATATTCATGACGTGTGTATGATAAAAATGAGCGGCTGTCTGTAAGCATTCCGACAAACCTGCTTAGAGCCCCAAGTTGAGACAGGGCTTCTATCTGGCGGGTCATGCCGTCTTTCTGATCAAGAAACCACCATCCTGACCCCATCTGAAGCTTACCAGCGACACTGCCGTCCTGAAAATTACCAAGCATGGTTCCAATAACCTCATTATCTCTTGGATTAAGGTTGTAGAGAATTGTTTTTGGAAGAGAATTTTCCATATCAAGCTTATTCAAGTAAGAAGACAATGGCCTGGCGTAGGTTTGATCATCGATAGAATCAAAGCCGGTATCAGGACCAAGTTTACTAAAGAGCCGGGTATTGTTATTTCTGAGAGCGCCAATGTGAAGCTGCTTTGTCCAGCCTTTTTCAGCGTCCATTCTTCCAAAATCAAGCATTAGAGCGGATCTATATTTGTCAGCTTCAACAGTACTGACTACCCCGCCGGATCTGGCCCTACTGAAAATACTATCTATTTCTGCTTCTGAAAAATCTGAAGCATAGACAGTATCAAGCCCATGATCAGAAAGACGACAACCGTTATCATGAAAGAAGCTATGGCGAATTCTGAGAGCCTCTACAAGCTCAGTGTAGGTCGAAATATTCTTGTCTGCTGCCACGGCAAGATCATTAATGTATTTATTCCAAAAATCTTTATCAATTGCGAGTGCTTTGTCAGGTCTCCAAGTTGGAAGAACCTTAACTGAAAAGCTTTCATCCATGGCAAGAGCCTTGTGATGTTCAAGAGAATCTAAAGGATCATCTGTTGTACAAACAACAGTAACGTTACTGTTTGTCATCAATTTTCTGGCAGAAAGACCGCCTTTAAGAATGTCTTCAGTTTTTTTCCAGATTTTCTCAGCTGTATCACCAGAAAGAAGGAGATCGTCAATATCAAAATACCTGGCAAGCTCGAGATGACACCAATGGTAAAGAGGGTTTCTCAGAAGGTATGGCATGGTTTCAGCAAATTTATGAAACTTCTCTCTATCAGTTTTGTCACCAGTACAGTAATCTTCTGAAACTCCATTTGTTCTCATTGCCCGCCATTTATAGTGATCTCCATAAAGCCAAACCTGAGTAAGATTCTCCCAGCTTATGTCAGACCTTATTTCTTCAGGGTTAAGGTGACAATGATAGTCGATAATAGGCTGATTCTCGGCATATTCGTGATACAGTCTTGAGGCAGATTTTGTCTGTAATAAAAAATCGTCATTGATAAATTTCATAATGTTACACCATCCTTAAAAATAGCAATCTCTCTATAATCATTTTTTTCATTCATAGCCTGCTTACCAGATGCTATTGAAATAATAAAATCTGCAAATGCGAGGCAGACTTCATCCATATTCCTTCCATCAACAAGAACTCCGGCATCAAAATCTATCCAGTTACTTTTTCTTTTAGCAAGCCTTGAATTTGTAGAAATCTTTACAGTCGGAACAGGGGCTCCAAGAGGAGTTCCTCGCCCGGTTGTAAACAAAATAATATTGGAACCAGCAGCTGTTAATGCCGTAGTTGAAACAATATCATTTCCAGGACCGCTTAATAATGTTAAGCCGGAAGATCTTGTTCTTTCGCCATATTGCAGAACCTCTGAAACAGGAGCCCTTCCACCTTTCTGAATACACCCAAGTGATTTATCTTCAAGAGAGGTTATTCCGCCATCCTTATTTCCCGGGGAAGGGTTTTCATAAACAACCTGATTATGGCTAATAAAATATTCTTTAAAATTATTTATCAAACTTACTGTCTTTTCAAAGAGCTCCTTGCTTTCACAGCGGTTCATTAAAATAGTCTCCGCGCCAAACATTTCAGGAACCTCTGTCAGAATACTTGTTCCGCCAGCGGCAACAAGAAGATCAGAAAAACAACCAACAAGCGGATTGGCAGTAATTCCTGAAAGACCATCTGAGCCTCCACACTTCATCCCAACAACAAGAGAAGACAAAGGGCATAGTTCTCTTTTATCCTCTTCTACAGTTTTCACAATTTCTTCTATTATATTAAGCCCTTCCTCGATCTCATCATCCACCTCCTGGGCTGTAAGGAATTTAACCCTTTCTTCATCCCAACTAACAAGAAGCTTCTTAAATAGAGGAATATTATTGTTCTCACACCCAAGTCCTAAAACAAGAACTCCACCGGCATTAGGGTGCTTAACAAGGTCAGCTAAAATACCGGAAGTAGTCTGGTGATCTTCACCAAGCTGAGAACAACCATATGGATGAGTAAATGTAAATATTCCATCACAGCGGCCGCTAAACTTTTCATTTGACAGCCTGGCGAGCCGTTCCGCAGTTTTATTTACACAGCCTACAGTGTTGATAATCCAGATCTCATTCCGGGTTCCAACTCGTCCATCCGTTCTGTGATATCCCATAAAGGTTTTACCTTTTAAAGAGTCTGAAAGTTTTTCAGGCTTTGAGGGGGAATAGTTGTATTCAAGCTCTTTATCAAGAAGTGTTTTAAGATTATGAGTATGAACATGCATGCCAGCTTCAATATTCAAGGAAGACTTTCCTATCGGAAAACCATATTTTATTACTTTTTCTCCGCTGGCAATATTCTGTATAGAGGCCTTATGCCCGGCAGGAATATCTGTTTTGAGAATTATACCGGAAACTTCATCTCCTGCTTTAAGATCTTCAAGAGCGACAATTACATTATCTTTTGGCGATATTTTTATCCATCGGTTATTCATGCAAAACCTCAACTTACAAGCTTTTTCATTGTTGCCTCAACTCCATCTTTCAGCATTGCATCAAGATAAGAGGCAACCTTATCTGTAAGCCCAGGAACCTGATTGAGATCTTCTTCCCAATAAACTTCGCGTCCAAGAACCTCTTTTATAAACTCGTTGCAATCAGGATTATCACCGTATTTACTCCATAAACTAAAAAAATCATCCAGAACTTCCGGAGAATCCTTTACCTCATAAACAGCGCCATCAACTGCCCTTACTGCAGAAAGTGAAGTCTCAAGCCGCTTTTGTCCTTTGTAAAAAAGAACCAGAGCTGCAAGTGAAAATGAAAGAAGCTCAGGAACACTTCCCTTTCTCGTTGTGAACTCAAGAAGTGATGGAAGAACCCTTGTTTTAAACTTTGAAACAGAGTTTAGAGAAATGCTCAAAAGAAGATGTCTGATATAGGGATTACTAAAACGTTCAAGAACCGCTCCACCAAAAAAATTGAGCTCATCATCTGGAAGATCAAGCGTTGGGATAATCTCTTCATAAATACCTTTTTTTATGTAGGCAGAAACAATTTCACTATCCATACAATCTTTAACAGTCTCAAGACCGCACAGGTAAGCAGCAAGAACCGTCATAGTATGCGCTCCGTTAAGTATTCTGACCTTTCTTGTGCGGTACGGAGTCATGTCATCGGTCCATTTAACATCAAGCCCTGCCTGAACAAGAGGAAGCTCCTTTTGATACCTTTCAGGAGCCTCAATAACTAAAAAATGAAAGATTTCACCGGTATCAATAAGGTTATCCGTATAGCCGCATTCACTACAAAGAGCCTCTGCTTCTTCTCGTGGATAGCCGCTTACAATTCGGTCTACAAGAGTATTAAAATACACATTCGTGTCTGTGAGCCATTTAGTAAAATCAGCGGCTTCTGGATACCATTTTTCAGCCAACCTTTTTAAAACCTTTTTCAGGTTGTCTCCGTTTCGGTCTATAAGCTCACATGGCATAATCATAAGCGCTTTTTGAGGGTCTGAGCCAAATGTTTCATAGCGTCTTTTAAGAAGAAGAAGAAGCTTTGCTGGAAATGAAACTGGAGGCTTATCTGTGCTTTCATCCTCACCCCTGTAAACAATTCCAGCCTCTGTAGTATTTGAAACAATAAGCTTTAAATCTGGATTGTCAGCCTCTTTGAGGTAATCTTCAAAATCCCGGTAAACATTCAAGCCCCGCTCAACAACATCTATAATATTTTTCTCAACTCTTACCTCACCATTCTGAACCCCACGCAGATAAAGGGTATAGAGATAATCCTGCTCGCTCATTTTGTCTATCATTCCATGCTCAAGAGGCTGAACAATAGAAACATTGCCGTTAAAAAGATCCTTTTTATTCATTTCATAGATCATCCAGTCTATAAATGCTCTGAGAAAATTTCCTTCTCCAAACTGTAAAACCTTAACTGGTCTTGAGCTTTTTTCAATCCCCAGCTGCGTAGCTGTTTCTTTGTTCAGGATTTTGTCGTTACTGGCCATAAATTCCTCCAATTTTTATTCTTTATCAGGAAAAACTCTTTT
>JAQQAK010000083.1 GCA_028527945.1 Spirochaetaceae bacterium | reverse complement strand
CAGGTGATTTTCTCGCAACAGATCGCAAACTTGCAGAACATCTTGATCTTGCGTACTACCTTGGAAAAGATAAAAATGAACTTTTAAGGGGAGAATTTACCGGAGACGTTAATCACGATAAACATCCAATACTTTTCGGGTTATGGAGTGTAGAGTCAGAGGATGATTTACTTGTAAAACTGAGTTTATTACAGGAAGGGGCCAAACGGCTCTTGGAAAAAGGCATACATGAAGACAAAAAGCTAGGATTTTACCAAACAACTTATAACCATTATAAAAAAGATATAAATACAGATATGAGTACTACTATAGGTAATTTTGCAAAGCTGTCAAAAAATGAACTTTTAAAATACACAAGAATAACTGATAAAGATGATGAACTTGGAGATTTTTTAATTTTTAGAGATTAAATTTGTCATGACTGATATTCAAGCCTATAATAAATTTATCCGGAGGTAAAAAATGAAAGTTCTGATAGCAGACAAAATTTCTAAAGATGCAATTTCTTCACTAAAACAAGATGGAATTGATATCACAATTCAGGAAGATTTGACAGCAGATAAACTACCAGAGATTATTTCAGACTTCCAAGTTCTTGTCGTAAGATCTACCAAAGTAAAATCAGAAACAATAGAAAATGGTAAAAAACTATCTTTAATTATAAGAGCAGGAGCCGGTGTTAACACTATAGATATAGAAACAGCATCAAAGCTGGGAGTATATGTAGCAAATTGTCCTGGTAAAAATACAGCAGCTGTAGCTGAACTTACTATGGGATTAATAATAGCATCTGACAGACAAATAGCAAATTGTACAATAGATCTTCGAAATGGATTATGGAACAAAAAAAAATACAGCAAGGCCTGTGGCCTAAAAGGACGCACCATAGGATTAATAGGTCTTGGTTCTATTGGAAAAGCTGTAGCAATAAGAGCAAAATCATTTGGCATTAATGTCGCGGCCTGGTCAAGAAGTCTTACAAGAGAGCAGGCAGAAAAACTGGGAATAGAATTTTGCGCGACACCAATAGACGCCGCTAAAATAAGCGATATAATAAGCATTCATCTGGCATCATCAGAAAGTACCAGACATATTATTAATTCAGATTTTTTTAACGAAATGAAAGATGGCGCTATTTTTGTAAACACTTCAAGAGGTGAAATAGTTGATACTAAAGCTTTAAAAGAAGCTATCAACACAAAAAATATAAAAGCAGCGCTTGATGTGTATGAGCAAGAACCCTCAGCCCAGTCAAAAAACTTTGAAGATAACGATCTTGCAAAAATGATCACAGGAACTCACCATATAGGAGCATCTACAGTAGAAGCATCAGAGTCTATTGCGGCTGAAGTAGTTAGAATTATTAAATCATATATAGAGACAGGAACACCTCCTAATTCAGTCAATCTCAGAGATAAACAACAAAGTAATATCAATCTTGTTATAAGACATTTTAATCATGTTGGAGTTCTTGCGAATGTGCTGGATGAAATAAAAGCTGCAGGAATTAATATTGAGGAAATGCAGAACAATATATTTAAAGGTGGAGAAGCCGCAGTTTGCACAATAAAAATTGATAAAAATCCTGAAGAAGAACTTATTAACAAGATTATAAATAAAGATTTTATAATCAATGTTGCAAAAACTGAAAGCTGAATCAAACACTTAATAAGAAATAGTCTAAATCTTACATTATAAGTGAATAAACATTCATATTCACTAAAAAAACTCAGTTTAACTAATTTTCTGTTGCCGTTTTTTAATGGCAGAGACTAAAACCAAAGCCACAACAGTTATAATATAAGGAAAAGCCAGTATAAAATCTGCGGGAATATTTATAAATCCCTGGGCATAATTTGAAAAACTCTCAGCCAACGCAAAAATAAATGAAGCTATAAGAATACCCAACGGGGTTCGCCCTCCAAGATAAATTACAACAAGTGCTATCCAGCCGCGTCCTGAAGATATATTTGGTACGTAAGCTCCAATATTAAGAGAAAGAGAAGCTCCTGCAAGAGCACATGTAAAACCTGAAATAACTATAGCTTCAAGCCTGTATTTTTTAGGGTTAAGACCTAAAGCTGACATAGCCTTAAAATTTAAGCCAACTCCTCTAAGCCTTAAACCATAGGGTGTTTTATATAGAACAAACCAGAATACAAAAACCAGAAGCCATCCAGCATATACGATAATATTGTGACCAAGAAAAATATCCCCTATTATAGGAATAGAATCCAAAGCCGGAAGATCAAAAACTGGTAACCTTGCAAAATTATCAAAAACAAGATTTCCCTTTGTTCCAAAAAAATGAAATGATATTACAGCAGTCAAACCAGTTGCAAGAAGGTTTACTGCTATCGCTGTAATAAACTCATTAGCTTTTAAATATATAGTTATTGCGCCAAAAATAAAGGCTATAAACATTGTAGTTATAACCCCAAAGAGCAGTCCCAGAAAAAGACTTCCTGTAATAGAAGCAAAAATAACACTAAAAAAAGCTCCTAACAATATAAGACCTTCAAGCGCGATATTAAGCATTCCAGAAAGTTCTGTAACAAGTCCGCCAATTCCAGCAAGAAGAAATGGTGTCATAATGTCAATCGCGTCATGAATGACAGGAAAAGAAAAACCTGTATTACTCATACTAAAGCCTTCCTTCTGAAAGAATTATATATAACACGTGATGTAATAAGAAAAAATATAACAGCTTTTACAATTGAGGCAATTTCTATTGTTACATCAGCGTTTATCATTGCGGAATTTGCTCCGGCTTCAATAAACGCAAAAAATAAAGCCGCAGGGACAACTGCCGCAGGGTTATTTCTGGCTATTAAAGCAACAGCAATACCGTTCCATCCAACCCCATTTGAAAAACCTTTAATGCAACAATGCGTCGTACCAAGAACAGATACAGCCCCCGCAAGAGCATTAAATGCTCCGCTCCATAGCATAGGTAAAAAAATGTATTTACCAATATTAATACCGCCATATCTTGCAAATTCTGAATTAAGCCCAGAAAGCCTCAGTTCATATCCATGGTTAGTCTTAAAAAGAATCCAGAAAGAAAATATGACTGCCAAAATTGCAATGATGACGCTTATATTCAAGCTTGATGGAGGAAATATTCTTAGCAAATGATATTGCGAAGCAATTTTTCTGGTTGCTAAAAGATTATTTGTAGGATCATCCATTGGTCCAGTAATAAAAAAGTCAATCGTATAAATTAATGCGTTAGAAATTAGAAAAGAAGTTATAAGCTCATCTGTGTTCCATTTCATTTTGAAAAAACCGGAAAGTCCGGCAATTAAAGCGCCGCAAACAGCAGCGACTAATAAACTTAAAAATATCCCAATTACACCAGGTAGTGATGGAATAAGAAGGGCTACAGAGGCGGCAATAAATCCACCTGCATAAACCTGCCCTTCACCTCCAAGGTTGAACATCGAAGCTTTAAAAGCAAACGATATTCCAAGCCCTGTAAAAATTAATGGAACAACAGAGTTCAGCATATTCCCTAAATAATACTTATTTGCGAATGGGCCTATAAAAAAATAATATATTGTAGAAAATGGAGTTTTACTTAATATAAAGATTGAAACAATAACAACTACAGCAGCAGCTGCTAAAGTAACCAAAACTCCTGAAAGTTGTACCGTTGAACAATTACGACTATCTTTCATTCGTCACCTTTGAAAAATCATTTTTCAAACCGAGCATATAGTCTCCAATAACAGCAGCGTCTATATCTTCAGTATTTTTTGTTTCACAAACAATTTCGCCTGAATGCATAACAATTATTCTATCTGACAAATTTATTATTTCCTCAATGTTAGACGAAATAATAACAACAGCTGCGCCTTCAGATTTTACCTCAATTATTTTTTTATAAATATACTCGCTGCTTGCAATATCCAAACCCCAGGTAGGTTCTGCAAAAACAACCAATCCGTCTATATGCTCTAACTCTCTTGATAAAATAACTTTTTGAATATTACCCCCAGACAAGGTTCCTGTTCGTGTAGAAGGATCTGCGTCAATATTAAAGTTATCAATTAGCTTGCTTGAAAACTCATCCGCGGCCGAAGAATCTATTTCTCCAGTCTTTTTAACAAACCTGTGATGATTTGTAAGTATGATATTCTCTCTAACTGAGGACTCTATACTTGAGCCACGCTTAAGTCTATCTGAAGGAACATACGATAATCCAGCACGCCTGAAAACTGCCGCGCCTTCATTTGTAACATCTTGTCCATTTATTAAAAGCCGACCGGAAGTAATTCTGACCATTCCACCAAGAAGATTCTCAAGCTCTGAAAGGCCGTTACCAGCAACTGCTGCAATACCCAGGATTTCTCCTTTAAAAACCTTAAAAGATAGATTATCAAGAATAGGTCGCTCCTGACGCCTCTTTTTTAGAACAACATTCTCAAGCTTAAGAGCTTCTTCTTTTATTTCAGTCTCTACTTTTATCGGTTTTAGAGCAACTGTTCTGCCAACCATCAACCTGGAAATTTCAGATTCATCAACATCAGCAGTATTTCTAACACCAACGACTTTTCCGCTTCTCAGAACTGTTAATCTGTCTGAAAGGCGTTTGACCTCTTTTAATTTATGAGTAATTATAATTACAGTTTTACCTGTTTTGACCAGTTTTTTTAGTCTGATAAAAAGGTTTTGTATTTCGTGTTCTGTTAAAACTGATGTAGGCTCATCAAGAATTAATAAGTCAGCTTTACGGTAAAGCATTTTTACAATCTCAACCTGCTGCATTTGACCTACACTTAAATCACTAATTTTGGCATTTGGCTCTAGTTTAAAACCATTCTTGTTAATAACAGACAAAACATCTTTTTCAGCCTTTGTATTATCAAATTTAAATAAACCATGTCGAGGTTCCATCCCAAGGACAACATTCTGAGCTACAGTAAAATCATCTATGAGTCTAAAATGCTGATGAACCATTCCAATGCCTGATCGGTTTGCTGTTAAAGGACTGTCTATAAAAACTTTTTTTCCATTTATAAATATCTCTCCACTATCAGGATGAATAATTCCATAAAGAATATTCATCAGAGTGGTTTTTCCTGCTCCATTTTCGCCAAGAAGGGCATGGATCTCACCCTTCCTGACAGTTAAATCTACATTTTTATTTACTGTTCTACCATTTATACTATAGGTCTTGCAGATATTACGCATTTCCAAACAAGTTTGCATCAATCTCTTCCAACCAGTGTATTTTGTCTATAATTCTGGAGTCTGTAAAACAGTCTCACCAGATTTTATTGACTCAAAAAGTGCCTTCTGCTTTATTCTGATTTCTTCAGGAACTGTAGATATATAATCTGGATCTTCTGTTACAAAACCTACATATCCATCACTAACATTAAGTTTTTGTCCCTTTCCATATTCCAGAGTATTTTCAATAGCCTTTGTGATCACTTCATAAACTAAACGATTCTGGTATAAAGCTCCGCTTCCAACTATAACACCAGGAGCCTTTGAATATGAAACATCATCCCAGAAAACAACATACTTTCCTTGTTTTCCACATTCTTCAAAAACACCCTGAGCAGCGCCTCCGCAAATTACACCAATTACATCAACTCCGGCATCTATCATACTTCCAGCAAGTTCGGAGGCCTTATTTGCATCATACCAGTTTCCAATTATACGAAAATCTACAGTTATAGAAGGATCAACAGATTTTGCACCATCTTTAAAACCTGGTAAAATCATTTTATTCAAGACAGGATATTCCTGAGCTACAATCATTCCAATTTTGAGATCAGCATTAGAACCCGGCATATCTCCTTTTGTAATCAGAGCAGACAAATGACCAAGCATATAAGATTGTTCGTATTGATTATATAAAAATGATGCCATTTGAGGATGCCCATCAATATATCCATCAACAAAAATAAATTTCTGCATAGGAAACTGTTCAGCTATACTTTTACAGATATCAGGCATTGAAGGATTAGATGTTATTACTGCATCATAAAGTCCTGTAGCAACGATAGACGTCATCTTCTCGCCCCACTCTGCTTGATTAAAACCAAGCTCAAAAACCTTCATACTGCTTCCAGGATGCTCTTTTATAGCCTGCTCAGCACCTGCTACCATCTGTTCATAAAGAGGGCTTCCTGCGACTACATTAGGAACTACTACTGCAAGATTAAAACCTTTATCTTCCTCCTGCTTTCCATTTGAAAATACCATAACAGCAGTTATCGTATAAAAAATAACAAAAAAACAAAAAAGTTTCTTTTTCAACATAAAATATTTCTCCTAAATATTTCCGAGAGTTGCAACCATAACAGCTTTAATGGTATGCATTCGATTTTCAGCTTCATCAAAAACTTTTGAAAACGGCGCTCTGAAAACTTCATCTGTAACTTCCATTTCCTTGAGTCCATATTTTTCAAAAACTTCCAAACCTATCGTTGTATTTAAATCATGAAAAGATGGCAAACAATGTAAAAATATAACACCAGGATTGCCCGAAGCTTCCATCATTTTCATATCAACTCTGTATGGCTCTAAAAGCTTTATTCTTTCTTCATATTTATCTTCTTCACCCATAGACACCCATACGTCAGTATAAACAGCGTCAGCGCCTTTTAATCCATTGTCTATGTCAGTTGTAACTTCAATAACAGAACCACTCTTTTCTGCTATTTCTATAACCTCAGCAAGAAGTTCTTTGTCTGGGTGTAATTCTTTAGGGGCTACAGCAGTAAAATCCATACCGACTTTAGCAGCTCCTATCATAAGAGAATTAGCGACATTATTTCGAGCGTCACCAGCATAAACTAATTTACACTGATTTAATGGCTTTGTTGTATTTTCTTTTATTGTAAGAAAATCAGCCAGAACCTGGGTTGGATGATATAAATCTGTAAGACCATTCCAAACCGGTACTCCAGAAAACTTTGACAAGCTTTCTACAGTTTCTTGTTTAAAACCTCTAAACTCTATTCCATCATAAAAACGTCCAAGGACTTTAGCAGTATCTTCTATTGATTCTTTTTTTCCCATTTGTGAATTTGTCAGAAATGTAACATTTCCTCCTTCATCATAAACAGCTGTTTCAAAAGCACATCTTGTCCTTGTAGAAGTTTTTTCAAAAATAAGACAAACATTCTTTCTTTCAAGAGAATTCCCTTTGATACCTACTCTTTTTTTCTTTTTCAAATCCAAAGATAGATCAAGAAGATACTGTACTTCTTCTTTGGTAAAATCCTTCAAAGTTAAAAAAGAACGTCCTTTTATGTTTATTGACATATAAAATCTCCAATTGTATTGTGCCCCATTATATGTAGTTATCATCAGCTTTGTAAAGTCGATAAATCATTGATAAAATACGATAAAAGTATTACATTTGTAAAATGATTATTTCAGATAGATTAACCTTTAAAGTTACAGGTCTCTTAAGCCTTTTACTTTTTGTAGTAGTATTTTCATCCTGCTCTGTCAAGAATGAAATTACTTTATCCGCAGATGGTTCAGGAACAGCATCAACAAATACTGTTCTTGAAGATTCACTCGTCTTTTATATCCAAAGCCTTGCTGAACTTACAGGAGAAGATTCTTCAGATTCTTTATTCGATACCGACGCAATAAAGAGCGAAATGGAGAAGAATCCAGGTATAAAAGTTAACTCTATAGACAGTATTGATGATAAAAAAATTACAGCTGAAATTGAATTTGATAATATTGAAGAGCTTATAAAAGAAAGTGAGAAAACATTAAACAAAAAAGTTGTCAGTTTTAAACAAAACGGTGATGTAAAAGAAATTAAAATTTATATAGATATCGATAACTTTAAAGATATTGCTCCATTGTTTCCGATTGTAGATAATCCACTATTTGAAACCTTTGGTCCTCTTGAAAATCAGGAGATAAGCGAAGATGAATATCTTGAAATGATGGACTACGCGCTTGGCGATGGCGGCGGAACACTCATCAAGAACTCAATTATTACAACGTCTATTAAAATAAAT